>JAUYSF010000214.1 GCA_030696435.1 Desulfoprunum sp.
ATGGTTCATCTTATCAGACTGCTATTATTTGGCAGACATGGGGAACACCGGGGTGTATCTGGCATGACGTACAGCTTTGGGCCAGATAGTGAGACGCTCCATACCCTTACCGGTATCTTTGATCTGCACAACCACCAGGGCGGCATGGGCATTCTGGCCGGTCTTGTCGAAGGCGACCTTGTCATAACCGACGATCATGCCGGGGCCATCGCTCAGATCAGTGGCGCGCAGGGCCTCAATGATCTTGGCGGAGTCGAGCGAAGCGGCACGCTCAAGGGCGTCTTTTATGACATAGGTGGCCAGATAGGCATCAACTGCCTCGCCGGTGAAGTTCTGACCGTATTTGGCCTTGTACTTCTCGTTGGCCTCTTTGGCACCGGCCTTGTTGACATCGGTTTCCCACTCGACGATATCAAAAATCTGGGCGGAGTTTTTACCGGTGGCCTTCAAAAAGGAAGGATCGGCATGACCGCCGCCGCTGGCGATGATGGCCTTGAGCTTGACATTGTATTCAGCCAGGGTATTGGTCAGAAGAATGGCGTCAGCTGCATTGGAAACGAGCATCAGGACATCGGGACGGGCACGTTTGATCTTCTGCACGACCGGGCTCAGATCGGTGGCGGTCGAAGGATAGGGTTCGTCAAGAACAACCTCGTAGCCGGCCTTCTTGGCCAAATCCTTCCACTGGGTGGCGAAACCGGTACCCCAATCGCCGTTCTCATAAACAAAAGCCACCTTCTTGATCGGAGACTTGAATTCGGTCTCCATGTCTTTGAGGAAGGCGAACTGATCACGGGTCCACCAGGAATCCTTGGCGGCGATACGGAAGACGGTCTTAAAGCCCTGATCGGTGATCTTGTCGGCAACAGCTACGGGTACAACAAACGGCATGCCATAACGCTCGGCCACTGCCGTAACCGGATAGGTCACGCCCGAGTTCCAGCAACCGGTAAGGACATTGACTTTTTCACTATTGATGAGACGCTCAGCCTCGGCCACGCCCTTCTCCGGTTTGGACTCGGAATCGGCATAGACCATCTGGAGCTTCGCCCCACCCAGGGATTTGACACCGCCCGCGGCGTTGATCTCTTCAACCGCCATCTCCCTTGCCTGTTTGGCCTGCAGCCCGACCGAGGCAGAAGGCCCGGAAAGGGGAATGATGCTGCCGATCTTAACGACGTTCTCGGCATAGGCCGAAAGCGAAGTACCGATGAGCAAGGAAAAAGCGACAACGGGTACAGCAATCTTTTCTAGAATTTTCATACACCCCTCACGTTTTGAAATTTCAGCCACCATTGGCAGGCCAGAGACCACCCTGCGGTCCGGGTGATCAACTGCCGGTCTCGGGGAAAGAGAAATCCTCTCTCCCGCTTTTAGGACGGACATTCTGTGATCGACCTTCGCAAGGAATGTGCCAGGAAGAGGGATTGATATTTTTATGATTCTATTTGAAGAGTTAGAATACTGTGGCCAGCTCTGCCGAGATAGAGTCGCTAGACTGTCAACCAAAGGCGTCAACCTGAGTTGACGGCGTCAACCCAGGTTGACATGATGAGAACAGGAAGGAAGTGCTGCGGGTAGCAAGGGAAGGCCAAGTTCTTCAGTTCACCTCACAGCTCAGCTTCAGATCTGTTCGCATCCCGTTTCTTCAGGCGTTTATGCAGAGCCTGCCGGGATACACCGAGCAGTTGGGCCGCCTTATTCTGGTTATTCTGGGTCGAACTCAAGGCGACATCAACGGCATAATCGGCCAGTTCTTCAAGGCTCGGGAAATGACCGAACAGGGCTTCGAGCGGGTTATTGGCCGTTGCCAGTACCTGACTGCCCATCATTGAGACGGCCTCACCCAGCCGCTCTGCGATCAACCCCTCCTGGATCTGTCCACCCTCACAGCGGGCCACCGCATCGGAGATATAGGCCTTGAGCTCCCGGATATTGCCCCAGAAGGCATGCCGTTGCAGGAGGGTTACCGCCTCTCGGCTGATGGCCGGGGTGGCCTTGTGCATGGCCTTCGCCGCTGAGGCAACAAGGTACTCGACCAAAAGGGGAATGTCCTCGCGGCGGTCTCGCAGTGGTGGCAAGCGGATGAGATGGGTGCTGAGACGGTAGTAAAGATCCATCCGGAATCGGCCTTCCTGGACCGCCAGCCGGCTGAGATCCTTGTTGGCGGCGGTAATGACCCTGGCCAGGCACTGTTTGGGCTGATCGGAGCCAAGGGGATAATAGATCTTTTCCTGTAAAAGGCGCAGCAGTTTGACCTGGGAGACCTCGCTCAGGTCGCCAATCTCATCAAGAAAGATCGTGCCGCCCCTGGCCTTTTCCAACAAACCCGGACGGTTGCTGTCCGCGCCGGTATAGGCCCCCCTGGTGTGGCCAAAGAGGGTATCGGAGAACAGAGTGTCGTCAAGGCCCGAAATATCGACTGCCACAAACTCGCCGGGCAGACCGCTCACCTCATGGATGGCCCTGGCGATCAGTTCCTTGCCCGAGCCGGTCTCACCGAGGATCAATGTCGGCAGACCGCTGCCGGCGATCGATTCGATATACTGAAAGATGCCGAACATCACCGGATTTTTGGTGACAATCGGTTTGAAGGCCGGATTGGCATGGGGTGCGGGATCAAAGGAAATACCCTTTAAGGACATCACCTCATTGCGCAGCAGGCCAATTTCCAGGGCATTGCGCAGGGCCGAGCTGAACATCTTCAGATCGATGGGTTTCACCAGATAATCATGGGCGCCGAGGCGCAGGCACTCAACAGCCGTCTCGATCTCTGAATTGGCGGTGATGATAATAACCGGCACCTGGGGTTTTTTGGCCTTCATCTCCCTGAGGACATCCTGGCCGGACATATTCGGCATGTTCAGATCAAGAAACAGGATCGGGGCATACATGCCCTCCAGGGCAGCGAGGACGCCGCGACTGTCATTGAGCGTCGTCACATTTCTGATCCCCATCGACATCAGGAGCAGGCTGTAGGCGTCGAGTTCGGATTGCTCGTCATCGACCAACAGGATCTGACAATTTTTCATCTTTGCATTGATCATTGCACACTGTCCGTTGCCATTTTTTTCAACTTGATGGTGAATTGAGCGCCTGTCGTGGTATTTGCCGCCAGCAGTTCGCCGCCCATCTCTTTTTCGACAATCATTTTCGACATATACAGCCCCATACCGGTACCGGATGAGGCCCCCTTGGTGGTATAATAGGGGTTGAATATCTGCGGCAGGAGGTGTTCGGGGATGCCGCAGCCGCTGTCGATAATATCTATAATAACCTCATCTTCCCTGCTTGCCACGATGATATCGATGGTCTGGGCCGTGCCATCGCCCTCGTCCTGCCTGCTTTCCAGGATCGCGTCCCTGGCATTGGCCAGGATATTGACCAGAACATGGACGAACTCACCCTGATAGCCAAGGACCACGAGCGCATCCGAACCCGCCTGGTTCTTGACCGAGAGGATGATATTGCCGTGCTTCATCTGGGCCTCCATGAGCTTGACCGCGCTGATGAGCACCCCGAAGACATCCACCGGCCCCTTTTTCTTGGCCGGCCGAAAAAAATTGCGAAAATCATCGATGGTCTTCGACATGAACTGGATCTGACCGTTCGCCCCGGACACCAGTTTATCGACAAAGGGCTTGCTCAGAAGATTATTGTACTGGGCGGCCTCAAGGCTGGAGATATAGGTAGCCAGGGTATTGAGGGGCTGACGCCACTGGTGGGCGATGGCCCCCAGCATCTCACCGACTGCCGCCAGTTTCTGGGCCTGCATCAGTTGTCCTTCGGCATCGACCCGTTTGGAGATGTCCCTGATACTCGACAGGGTCAGCTCTTCATTGTTCAGGGTGAAGATCTTGAGGTTGACCGAGGCCGGAAATTCCGTGCCGTCGGACCGACTGAACGACCATCTAAAAAACTGCTGCTCCCCTTCACGGGAATTTTCAATGATCCTGCTTATACATTCACTGCTGAGCGAACCGTCCGGCTGATAGGCGGGCGAGAGATCAAGCATGGTCTTTTCGAGAATCTCTTCACGCGAGAGTCCGAATATCTCTTCGGCCTTGTGATTGCATTCCGTATGCTGCAGGCCCTTACTGATCAGGATCGCGTCATTGGCCACATTGAAGAGGGTCTGGTAATAGGTCTCAACCTCTTTTCTCTTGGTGATATTCCACTCCAGATCCTTGTTGATGTCAATCATCTGGACCTGATGCTGCTGGACTGCGGAACTGTAGCGTTTGCTGAACATGAACAGGACCAGACCGCTGCCCCCCAGGCCGACGAGGGCGATCAGGGCCAGAATTCCCAAGATCCGCAGGACGATTTCCATGGCAAAGATCATGGTGGTCTCGCGAGTCAGTGAGTAGGCCTCGACATAGGGTACTGTAATGCAGAGGAACCAGTCGGAACCTGCGATCAGTCGGTAGGAAAAGATGTTTTTTTCACCGCTGCCGGAGAGATAGAGCATTGTTCCTTCGTTATTTTCCTTAAAGACATTGAGCTTTCCGGCAAGATCCGGTTCGATAGTCTGCAGATTGGCCCGCATGACATAGTCCTTGATGGGATGAACCAGGATGGTGCCGCTCCTCTCGACCAGAAAGGCGTATCCCGTCTTGCTCACTTTCAGGTTCAGGACATTGTTCACCAGGGTATCGAGGACGGTATCGGCCCCCATGACCCCGCGCAGTTTGCCGCCACGCAGCAGCGGCTTCACCAAGGCGATGACCAGCTTATTGGTGACCATATCGATATAGGGGGTGGTAAAGCTGATTGTGCCCGTCTCAACGGCCCGCCGATACCAGGGCCGCACCCGGGGATCGTAGCCGGGGGGCGGCAGCCAATCCGCTCCGTCGATCAGCATGCCTGTACTTTCGCCAATATAGACATCACTGAAATGACCTGCCTTCATGGCCATCTTCAAGGGGCCCATGGTCATCTCATTGCGTCCCAGGAGGTCGGAGGGCACGGAGGCGGCGGTGGCATCGAGGATCTTCATCTGCTGATTCAGCCACAATTCAACGGTACTCGCCGCCTTCGCGGCCAGATCCTGCTGCTGGGCAATAATGGTCTTCTCGACGATATGTTGGGTGATCCGGTAGTTGATCGCTACGGCAGCGAGCACAACCCCGGACAGCACCGTCATAATGATGATCGATTTACGGATCTTGATATTCATACAGCCTTTAATTGTTAAAAAAAGATCGTACCTTTTCAGTTCGTTTGCCTTGAATTCATCGGGATCGAAATCGCTATCGCTATCCGGATCGAATCCTTGCAGTTCCGGGCAGTTCCGTTTTGCTCAGAATTTTTCCAAGCGAGATAGTTTTTTCCACTCCACCGCCTTCTCTTTGCTTTGAACGATTTCGATAGCGATCCCGATTTCGATTTCGATTATTCATCGCAATCAAGGATTGAAGAGTTACAAAATCTCGTACCAAATTCACACGACGGCCCATATGTGCTGAGAGGACGCGACGATCGAAATCGCCACTCAGGGACTACCGTTGCAACTGGTGGGCCAGATAATCAAGAACTATCTTACATGGACCAGTCGGTCAAAATCGAGACATGGTGACTCCGACATCACCGGCCATCAGGGACATTTTATTCCAATTCCACATCAAGCGTTAACTATGTCGGCTGCGCTGTGCAGCTCCTCGCCGTACGTGTATGTTCTGTCCTCGTCGCTACTCGCTTGCCTTGGCGTTCTCATCTTGATTTTGAAATCGAATTACACAGGTAATGAGTCATGCAAAAATCTGACCTTGAAGTTATTTTAATAACCATACACCTATAGAAGATCTCTTGAGGTCGCACGTCATGGACACCACCCTGGATGACGGATACCAAACGATGGCTGCTGACAAGGAGCGTGAGGCCGAGGCGGAAGAATGGTGAATGCTCTCGCCGGAGATATGGTCAATGAAACGCGGTGAAGCCTGGTGGGTCGAATTTGATCCGGCAATCGGGAGTGAGATCCGCAAGACCCGCCCGGCTGTCATTGTCAGCAATGATGCGGCGAACCGGAACCTGGCAAGAGAAGTTGTTTAGATCGACAAGTAACACAGCCGCCAATATCCCGGCGAGGCCTTGGTGGTACTTGCCAGTAAGCAGAGCTATGGCCGATCTAATCATGGCAGCGGATAAATCCCGTTTAAAACTCAACTTGGTGATTTGACAAAGGCGGATGTGCTGGCCGTCGAGGAGGCCTTTCTCATCCATTTAGGAATGCCAAAATGAGCTACCCTTCTATCATATTTTCATACGTGGCAGCTCTTCCTGGAGAGTTTTTAACATCGCAAAAACTTTATATGGTTTATACTTATTATTTGATAGTTCCTGATTTATGAAATTCATAGATTTAAATAGAAAGGCTATGGATTTTTCATTTGAATATCTTTTGTGATATCTTTTTGCATGCTTTGCAAAAGTTATTGCGTGAAAACTTTTACTAGCATCATTAAGTAGGCATTTTTCTAATTCATCAAAGGATTTTGTTAGCATTTCATCTACTGTTCCGTGTTCGTCCTCTTC
>JAUYSF010000229.1 GCA_030696435.1 Desulfoprunum sp.
ATCGGAATCGCCAGCGCCGGACCCAACAGGTAGACACCCCACTGCCATCCCACCGGCCAATGCAGCGTTTCAAGGCGCAAAGAGTAGGCACTCCAGGTGGCCAACATGGCCAACATCACGTCCACAACGATGACCACTAAGCGCTTGACCGGGCGTGGCCAATCCAGCACGGGTTTGAGCATTTGCATCACAAGTTTTCTTGGGGTGCAGTGGTATGTTTGATAAATACCTGGGCCGCCAGAATACCCAACTCGTACAGCAGAACCATCGGGATCAGCAAGGCAACCATGGAGACCGGATCGGGCGGCGTGACCAAGCCAGCCACTGCCGCCGCGCCGACCACAAAGTAAGTGCGAAATGACTTCAGCTGGGTGATCGTGACAATGCCCATGCGGGCCAGAATAACGACAACGATGGGCACCTCAAAGGCCACGCCAAAAGCGATGAACATGGTGATGACGAAGTCAAGGTAGGCTTCAATATCGGGACTGACGGCCACCGACACTGGCGCCATCTTCTGGATCGCCGGAAACGCTTGCCCAAATACAAAGAAGTAGCAAAACGCCGCGCCGGTGTAAAACAGCACAGTGCTAGCCGCCACCAGCGGCAACACCAGTTTTTTCTCGTGCTTGTAGAGACCCGGCGCAACAAAGGCCCAGATCTGATAAAGAATCCACGGCAGAGAGACGGCAATCGCCGCCATCACCGACACCTTGATCGGCACCAGAAACGGCGACACCACGCCGACCGCAATCATGCGGGAACCCTCAGGCAAGGATTTGACCAGCGGCATGGCCAACAGGTCGTAGAGTTTGGAGGGGCCAGGATAAGCCAGCAACACCACCAAGACGCCGGCGATGCCATAGAGCGAACGCAAGAGCCGATCACGCAGCTCGAACAGGTGCTGTACGAAGGGCTGTTCGGTACCGGCGAGTTCGTCTTCTTTTGGGGCGGGATCAGTCATCAGCTAAGCCTGGTAGGTCGAAACCGGGCCACCCGCGCGGCCCCCGACAAGGCGTTGGTCCGAACGCCGCTGCGCGCTTTGTACCAGCGTGGGGTAGCGCCCTGCTTGACACGCCACTTCTTCCTGGGGTGTTTGTATTCGGGAAAACTGGGGGCTACATCACTGGCGAGCGTGCTCGAAGCCAGTTCGGTGGTTTCGGACCAGCTCTTCTCGAAATCGGCGGCACTGGTCTGAATCGAGCTTTCAACATCCCGCGCGGCGTTTTCGACCGTGTCCTTCATTTTCTTGAGTTCATCAAGCTCCATGGAGCGATTGACCTCATTTTTTACGTCGGCCACGTAGCGCCGCGCCCGCCCCAGCAAAGTCCCCACGGTCTTGGCCAGACCGGGGAGCTTTTCAGGACCAATGACAAGCAATGCGATGGCACCAATGATGGCCAGCTTGGTGACCCCAATATCAATCACTTACAGGAATCTCGTCGACTCTAGCTATAGCATCAGACTTTGGTCTTGGCTTCAACATCAATTGTTTCTTTGGCGGCGGGGGCAGTAGAACTCACCTGTTGAACGGGCTCGGTCGCAGGTGCGTCAGCCGCTTTGTCGGTGCCGTCTTTCATGCCGTCCTTGAAACCCTTGACCGCGCCGCCCAGGTCAGACCCGATGTTACGAAGCTTCTTGGTGCCAAAAATTACCACAATAATGACCAAAAAAATTATCAGGTGTGTGGTCGAAAATCCCATGGATACCTCCTAACGAATTGGGCCGATTCTAGTCGGCAAATTATCCCCTGAGCCAGGGCCGCGGGCCGCCAATCACATGAATATGAAGATGTTGCACCTCCTGGCGCCCTTCTGCCCCCGTGTTGCTCAGAATACGAAAACCCCCTTGCGGGTAGGGGTTGCATCCTTGCTGCAAAGCCAGTTCAGGCGCCAGCACCATCATGCGCCCCAGCAAACCCGCGTGCCGGGCGCCGACGTGCGCCATGGACGGAATGTGCAGCTTGGGGATCATCAAAAAATGCACCGGTGCCCACGGGTGAATATCATGAAAGACAAAAATTTCCTCGTCCTGATAAACCAGCTTGGACGGAATTTTGGCCGCCACAATCTTGCAAAACAGGCAATCAGGGTCGTTCTGAACAATCTCTTCGATCATGCTGCAAACTCCATGGCAAGTCCCTTGTTCATGCGCACCATCCCACTCACGATGCGGTAAAGAAACCAGATGGAAATAGCGCACCAGGCGATCCATCCGGGAACAATAAAGAGAAACCACAACTGCACCGTCACCGCGTAAAGCAGCGCTGCGATGACGACGGTGCGGATACGCCAGCGAAAATGGGAGGCGTGCCAGGTACCCTCGGCATCGGAGCGTTTGACCAGGTCGATGATCAAGGCGGCAATCAACAGCACCGGGCCAAACTGCCCGCCGGGAATCAGGGCGCCAATTGCCACGATCAAATGCAAAATGTAGCTGATGGTGCCCACCGTGTTGAGCGATTGGAGCTTTTGCAGGGTGGCGCGGTCCAGGTCAGGAACATTGCCCGGGTTGGTAAAGTCTTGCGTCACGAAGCTCCTCCTTCACGCGCCAGCACCTTGCGCAAGGCTTTCTCCTCGATGCCGCTGGTGCCGACGCGGCGCTCCAGTTCCGCCACCACATCGGCCGGACTCAACCCGTAATGCGCCAGCGCAACCATGCAGTGAAACCAGAGATCCGCCACTTCAGAGACGACTTTTGTCCGGTCGCCGCCAAAGTCGGCATCCTTGGCCGCCATCACCACCTCGGTGGCTTCCTCCCCGATTTTTTTCAGGAAGGCATCAGGCCCCTTGTGCAGCAGACGCGCCACGTAACTGGCGTCCGGATCACCGCCGTTTTGCGGCAGCCGGCTCTCAATCACGCGCGCCAAGGCGGCCAGTGAATCGGGGGCGGAAACATGAACAGACATAGAGCCCTATTTGTAGATGGTTTGCGGGTCTTTCAAGACCGGTTCGGTGATTTTCCAGGCACCGTTCTCATACACGCTGAAAAAGCAGCTGTGGCGCCCAGTGTGGCAGGCAATACCCGGCGTGTGCCCCATTTGGGTGACTTTAAGCAAAATCACGTCGTGATCGCAATCCAGACGGATTTCATGCACGATCTGCACATGGCCCGATTCTTCGCCCTTGAACCATAGCCTGCCACGCGAACGGCTGAAATATACCGCACGACCGGCCTCCGCCGTTTTTTGCAAGGCCTCACGGTTCATCCAGGCCAGCATCAGGACATCGTTGCTGCCCTGCTCCTGTGCGATCACGGGGATCAGGCCCTGTGCGTCCCATTTGATAGCGTCAAGCCACTTCATAAATCCTTGGTCGGTTGAGAACAGCGCTGGTTCGCTGCGCGTAACTTCGGTCGGTCCGGCAAATTGCTTACATTCTGACCGGAATGCCGCGCTGGGCCATTCTGGCTTTGGCCTGAGCGATGGTGAATTCGCCGTAATGAAAGATGCTGGCGGCCAGCACCGCATCGGCACCACCGAGCTGGATGCCGTCGGCCAGATGGTCCAGTGTACCGACGCCACCGGAAGCGATCACGGGCACGTTGACAGCGTCGCTGACAGCCCGTGTCAGCGCCAAATCGAACCCCGCCTTGGTGCCATCGCGGTCCATGCTGGTGAGCAAAATTTCACCGG
>JAUYSF010000243.1 GCA_030696435.1 Desulfoprunum sp.
GATACCGTTTAAAGCGGCTTTTTCCTTATCAACGGTGAGTATCTGCCGTATCCGCGGCTCTTCCTGAAACCAGTCAATATCAACCACCCCGGTGGTGCCCGCGAAAATTTCCTTGACCTTGACGGCAAGTTTTACTCGTTCTTCTGCATCGGCCCCATAGATTTCAGCAACGAGGGTTTGGAGCACGGGCGGCCCGGGTGGGACCTCGGCCACCGCCACTGCCGCCCCGTATTTTGCAGCTATGGCTGCCACGGCGGGTCGCAGGCGCTTGGCGATATCGTGGCTCTGCAGATTGCGCTCGCCTTTGGCCAGAAGATTGACCTGGATATCGGCCACAGTCGGACCGCTTCTGAGGAAGTAATGCCGCACCAGCCCGTTAAAATTAAAGGGAGAGGCCGTGCCGGCATAGATCTGATAGTTGACCACATAGGGGTCTTTGGCCACCGCATCACCCATTTCCATGGCTACCCCGGCCGTTTGCTCCAGGGTTGAACCTTCCGGCATATTGAGGATGATCTGGAACTCGCTCTTATTGTCGAAAGGCAGCATCTTCACCTTGACCAGGCCGAAATAGACCATCGAACAGGTGAGGAGAAGCAGAGTGATGATGCTGGCAAAGAACAGCAGGCGCCAGCCCGCGTGGTTCAACAGCGGATCCATGATCCAATGATAGACCCTGGTGAACCAGTCATCCGGCATATGATCGTCATCGCTACCGGCATGGGCACCCTGAGTGTGCTGTTTGAGCAGACGGGCGGCGGCCCAGGGGGTGACGGTGAAGGCGATGATCAGCGAGAAGACCATGGCGGCCGATGATCCCACCGGGATAGGGCGCATGTACGGACCCATCAAGCCGCCGACAAATGCCATCGGCAGAATAGCGGCAATCACGGCCCAGGTCGCCAGGATAGTGGGGTTGCCGACCTCGATCACCGCCTCTACGGCAATCTTGAAGGAAGGGCGGCCGTTGTTGGAAGGCAAGCGCAGGTGGCGGACGATATTTTCAACCACCACAATGGCGTCATCAACCAGGATGCCGATGGAAAAGATTAGGGCGAAGAGGGTGATACGGTTGAGGGTATAGCCGTAGAGATAGAAGACCAGCAGTGTCAGGGCCAGGGTCGAGGGGATGGCCAGCATGACCACCAGAGACTCGCGCCAGCCGAGAAAAAACAGGATGAGGAGAGCAACCCCGAAGACGGCGATACCCATGTGCAGCAGCAACTCATTGGATTTGTCCGCGGCTGTCTCGCCATAATCCCTGGTAATGCTGACCTCCAGGTCAGCCGGGATGAGCGTGCCCTTGAGGCTGTCGATCTTGGCCTTTACCGCCTCGACCACGGCCACCGCGTTGGCCCCCGGCCGTTTGGCCACTGAGAGGGTCACCGCCGCCTCACGTTCATGGCTGCCGCTTTTGCCGAAGAGCACATAGTTTTCCGGTTCTTCCGGTCCATCGACAATCTTGGCAATCTCATCGAGATAGACCGGGGCTCCTGCATGCACTCCGACCACCACCCGGCCAATCTCGGCTGCTGAGGCCAGAAAGGTGCCGGTCTGCAGGAGAATCTCTTGGTCCATGGCCTTCAGGCTGCCGGAATAGGACTGGAGATTGACCTGCTGGATCTTCGGGGCGATCTCGGCCACGGTGAGATTGCGGGAGGCCAGCAGCAGGGGGTCGAAGCGGATCGTTACCTGCCTTTTTGTGCCGCCGATCAGTTTGGTCTCGGCCACGTCCTTGATGCTCTTGAGACTGTCGTCGACCTGGGCGGCCAGCCGTCGCAACGTAAAATGATCGTAGTTGTGGCCATGGAAGGTCAGGGCCAGGATCGGCACATCGTCGATGGTGTGGGGTTTGATGAGCGGCCTTGAGACCGAGTGCGGGATGCGGTCGAAATTGGTTGCGAGCTTCTGGTTGAGCCGGACAATGGCGGTCTCAAGGTCCTCACCGACATAGAAGCGCACCACCAGCAGGCTTTCGCCGGCCATCGAAGTCGAATAGATATACTCCACCCCCGGCAGTTCATAGAGCAGCTTTTCCATCGGAACGGTGAGTCGCTCCTGCACCTCTTTCGGCGTGGCCCCCGGCATGGCTACCATGACATCGATCATCGGCACCTTGATCTGCGGTTCTTCTTCCCTCGGCAGCATGACGATGGCCATGATACCGAGGAGCAGGGAGGCGACGATGCCCAGGGGCGTCAATTTCGAATTGATGAAGATCGAGGCGAGGCGTCCGGCAAAGCCCGGGTTGTGTTCTTTCTGGGATGTCATGGATAGATCTCTTGGGGGGCGGCAGAAGCCACTATTCGACGATTACAGGCTGCCCGTCGACGAGCTGACGGTTGCCCTTTACGACCACAACTTCACCTGCCTGCAGGCCGGAGAGGATTTCGGTCTTTTCCGTGATTTTCGCCCCGCTCTGCACGAGACGCAGACGGGCCACGCCTTTTGTGACGATAAAGATCTTCTCCATCTGGCCAAAGGAAAGCAGGGCCGCGGTAGGCACGGTAATGGTC
>JAUYSF010000324.1 GCA_030696435.1 Desulfoprunum sp.
TCCTCCCCTCCTTGTACCACTGCAGGGCCTGTAATCCATCGGCGCTTTTACCTATCCCCAGAGTTTGCTGAGCCAGCCTGTCGAGACTCAGGCGATATCCAAGATGGTTCGAGACCTCTTCAAGGAGATCAAGGGAGGGCAATCGGTTGAAATCCCAGGAACTGTAGCCGCCTAGCACCCGATAATCAAATCTTCGATTGTTAAATCCCACCACCAGCTCGAGCCTTTGCAGATGTTCGATCAAATGGTCGACCTCATGCTCCAGATAGGTGACACAACCCTCCAGTTGCGAGTCATAGAGCACTGCGACCGATATGCCCATGCGCTCACAGCGATGCCAGCCCCCAACCTCCGCAGCAGACCGGATGGTCTCCAGATCAAATACCCCGTAATGGCCAGGAAGCATTTTTCTCCCCAGGCGATGTGTCTCCTGGCAGATAGGGGCTGATCCTGCCTTCGAGATGGGGATGGGCTCCGTTCTCCTGTCATTTTCCGGCTGAATCCGACTCAATCTCACTGTATTAATGGCCTTTGGCTTACTACGGAGAATCTCCTTCAAAAGAGCCAGACAGGCCACTTTATCGATAGGCCTATTCCCTGAGCCGCATTTTGGCGAATGTACACAGGACGGGCAGCCATTCTCACATCGGCAGAGTTGAATAGTTTTCTCCGCCTCCATAAGCAGATCGTCAATCTTGTGATAGGCCTCAGCTGATAATCCAACACCGCCGGCATGTCCGTCATAGACAAATATTGCCGCTCCTTCAGTTTGTGCATGCCAAGGGCAGGATATGCCCCCGATATCATTTCTGTCGCAGAGCACCAGCAAGGGAAAAAGAGAGATCATGGCATGTTCAAGGGCATGGATAGCCCCCATGAAATGCTGTTGTGATTCTTCAAGTTTTTGCTGTATTTCCCTGGGGATTTCCAACCAGAAGCCCTCGGTCTCGATTGTCTGTTCGGGAAGATCAAGGGAGACGGTGGTGATCAACTTATGGGTCGCGATATTGAATTTCTGATATCCGGTCACCCGCTCGGTAACCTTGATCCTGCCAAAAGATATGGGACAGCAGAATACTGTTTTTTTATTCAGGACCTCAAGGATCTCAGTCTCTTTGGTCGATATCGGACGGGTATAGTAGTTCGGCTTTTTTTGTCTGCATTTGACCTCTCTGCCCTCAATATCCAGATCTTCGACAATCCAGGAGTTGGCCCGGTGGATATAAACCGCACCGGGATGACATTCCGTCAGGGCCCTGCCACCGTCCATCTCGCCAAAGATTACACCGTTCTCGCAATCGATAAGGGCCAGCTGCACCCCACCGCCGCGCAAGTTTATATGCCGTTGCGGCCGTTTAAGACTGGCGTACCAGGTCTTGCCGTCGGCATCCTGCAGGAGCTGGGAAGATCGGGTCAGACTGTCGATGCCCTTTTTGATATGAGGGTTTTGCACAAGTGGCTCATCCGCTGCGAGCGGAATCTCGGCTGCCGCACAGTGCAGATGCTGTTTGACAATGGTCTCATTGAGGGGATTGACGACAGCTGCCTCTGACGAGCGGCAGAAAAAGTCCTCGGGTTGGCGCATGAAATGCTGATCAAGGGCATCTTCCTGGCCGATCATGATGATCGCCGACTGCTGAAATTGACGCCCAACCCGCCCTCCTCTCTGCCATGAGGCCATGATAGAGCCGGGATATCCCACCAGGATACAAAGATCGAGATCGCCGATATCGATACCGAGCTCCAGGGCCGAGGTTGAAACAACCCCCAGGAGCTCACCCCGATTGAGTTTTCCTTCAATCTTCCGACGCTCTTCCGGCAGAAATCCTGCCCGGTAGGAGCTGAGTTTATGGGCAAGATTGCCAAGCCGTGGACAGGTCCAGAGGTGGATAAGTTCCGTCATTCTCCGCGATTTGGTATAGACGATGGTCCGTAGCCCTCGTTTCATGGCTGCTTCCAGCAGTTGGCTGGCGGTGGTGGCCGCACTGTCCCAGGGATTGAGAAAGACAAAATGCTTTTCGGCCCTGGCTGCTCCGGACTGAGTTATCACGTGCACTTTCCGGTCAATCAACTTCTCACCGAATTCCTTCGGATTGCCAATAGTGGCAGAGAGCAGCACAAATCTCGGATGGCCACCATAATATTTAATGATGCGCTGTAGCCTGCGGAGCACCCAGGCCATATGCGAACCGAAAACCCCTCTGTAGGTGTGGACCTCATCGATCACGATATATCGAAGCTTCTGCAAGAATGAGGACCAGTTACCATGGAAAGGCAGGATAGAGAGATGCAGCATATCAGGATTGGTCATAAGAATGGCCGGCACACTGTCTTTGATCTTCCGTCTCTGATAGACTGAGGTGTCACCGTCATAGATGGCCGCAAGTCCGGGAAAGTGCTGCAGTGTGCCGGCCGGCAACATTTCTGCCATGTCGATCAGGATGCGGAGCTGGTCTTGGGCCAGGGCTTTGAGGGGGAAGAGGTAGAGGGCGTGGCCAGGATCCTCAGACAGCAGCTGCTGCAGGACCGGCAGGTTATAGATCATACTCTTGCCGGAGGCTGTAGGAGTTGCGACCAGGATATTGTCGCCCCGCATCAGATGGGAGATGGCCTCAACCTGATGGGAATACAACTGCTCAATACCTTTTGCCTGCAGTACCTGTTGGATATCTGTTGAGAATGGGGGCTGATCGGGACTTTTGGATCTCTCCACCTCCGGAAAAACCTTATGACAGATGACCTGCGGACCAAATTTTTTTGAGGCCTTCAGTGCTGTCAGATATTCTTCAATATCGGGTTTTAGCTGGGGTGAAGGAGGGGCGGGAGACATTTTTTATATTTTATATGGTTGCGCTTATGACTGAGAGTGTATATTTTTGTTCGCTGATGCGTTTGAATTTGTCCAAAAAGGGCTGAAATGCTCGGACATTACCCATCCCGCTCAACGCAGAACGACAGGATTATAGAATTATAATACCGCCTTTACAAAAGATCAGCCCGAGAAAACCATGTTCAGCATAGCGACACAAGGACCTATCGGTTCAGACAGCTTCCAGGCGGCCCGACAATATGCCCCTGATGCCCGGATACTGCTGTTCAACCGAGTTTCCGACATCCTTGCTGCCTTTCTGGCCGGTGATGCCGAATATGCCCTGGTCCCAGTCTATAATACCCGTGAAGGTGAGATAAAAGAAACCTTCCGGCTTGTCACTCAACTCGACCAGGGCTACTGGATAGATAACGTTGTTCTACCCATCCACCTCTCCCTCGGAACCATATCGAAAACAGCTCTCACTTCGACACCTGTTGATACTATTATCGATACCATTATCGGTAGAAGCTCGGTCTTCAGGCAGTGTGAAGAGTATATCGACGAACATTTCCCCCGGGCAACGCTTATGTCCGTACAGGATATCGAGGCAGCCCTTGCCGATATCCGCACTCACAACAAGACCAACTGCGCCGTTATCGAGTCCGAGGATCTTCTGAAAAAACACGGGATAGAGTTGATCGCTCGCGAGGTCGTCTCCCATAACCGTACCCGCTTCGCCCTGCTCGGCCGGGATCTTGCCAAAACCTCCGGTTACGATGCCACCGCCTTCATCACCAAACCCCTGCGAGACAGAGTCGGGATGCTTGCCGATATTCTCGGTGAATTTACCAGAAGGGGTATAAATATCCTCGACCTGCAATCGGAAAATGATATTAAGACCCAAAAGCTGCGTATTTATATCGAGGCTGAAGGGCATATTGAAGACAATCTCCTGAGAGAGGCCCTGGCTAGAATCGAGAAAAGTGTCATCCAGGAAGAAGGCTCCATTAAACTCCTGGGCTCTTTCCCCCGTGTTGACATGCGTGTCAAACAAATCAGGGCCTTCGGGTTTATCGGCTCGGGCTCCATGAGCCGCTGGTTTGCCGGTCGCCTGGAAAATGAAGGCTACAAGGCCTATGTAACAGGCCGAACAACACCGCTTCGCCCGGAGGAGATGATCGGCAAGGTTGATGTGGTCATCATCTGTGTGCCCATCTCCGTCACAACTGAAACCATCAGGCAGTACGGTGGCCTTCTCCAGGACGGCCAGGCCCTCATCCTGCTGGCTGGAGAATCTGAAACCACCCTCAATACCGCCATCGAATCCACTCGACCGGGCGTCGAGCTCATGCTGGTCCATAACCTCTGGGGCCCCCAGGCGATGACCATGAAAGACAAAAACGCTGCGGTGGTGCGGACTGCACGCAGCGGCGGATTCTGCAGTGAATTCGAGGCATTTTTGTATAAACACGGGGCAGAAATCTTTCATGATAGCCCGTCCAAGCACGACATGCTCATGGGTGTCAGCCAGAAATTACCCACCACCATCTCTGTCGCTCTGGCTATGACTTTGGCGGAGCACGAAATAGACACCCATGATATCGGTAGTCACTCAACCCTCACGTCACTCTATGGCATTCTGGCAATGGCACGGGTGCACAACCAAAATCCCCGGACGTATGCTGAGATAATGGCGATGTCGGGTGACAGTCGTAAAATAGTCCGCAGTTTTGCCAAAAACCTACTGCACCTTATCAGTCTTGCTGAATCGGGTGACATCGGGCAGCTCTGCGATATCATGGATGCAAACAGGCAATATATGTCTCCAGCCTTTCTCCAGACTCGCATGAAACAGGCCAAGGCAGTAGACGAGCTCCTCTCTCATTCAGGGATGAAGGGTGATTGGTAAGGGCATAAAAGTCTGAAACAGACTGAGTAATCTTTCTGCCCAAAAAGTTTGTGATATACAGTTCAATTATATTTTGCCGCCGGCAATGACTGCTGAAGGCTCTACGAATTCAAGGAGTTGTCTTCTATGCTTACAAGCGATTTTACGTATTTTGATGAGGAACATACCTGCCCTCACTGCTCTCAGCGGATGTCCTGCTGTGAGGCACCGCCAGTCCATGTCGGTGACGGTCTAGGTTGGGGATCGGAAGTCCTTTTTATCTGTCTCAATGACACCTGCTCTCTCTTTCTGGCGGGCTGGGACCAGATTGAAAATCAATATGGCCACCACGCTTCCTACCGTTACATGGAACTACCGGGCAGCAGGGAAAGTAATGTCATGATGGTAGGCAACGCCGATGCTTTTAAAGGCAGCGTGGTCGATCCAATTGCTCTGAAAAATCAGAACGATCGTTTCAAGAAGGAGAAAAAGGCTCTTAAGGCCCTTGAAACCTGTATTGAAGAAAAAAATCTCGAACCTGTCATGGCGCTGATTCTGGACGAGGCCGTAGCAAAAGATACCAGGCAGCGCGCCCTCAAACTCATGTTGCAACTCAATGACCTGAGCTGCATAGACCCCATACGAAATCATGCCTTCCGGGACACCTCTCTTGAACAGGAAAGCAATATGATTATCGCCCAAATGCTCAAGGCAAATTTCAAGAAGGAGTGCCCTTTCTGTTTTGAAATTATTAAGGCCCAAGCCGTGAAATGCATGCACTGCCAAGAGGACCTGAAATAATTTTCTCCTTGCAAGACCGCAGTTGAGCGAGTATAAGAAGGACGCTTTTGCCCAAGTGATACGGGTGGTGGGCGTAGCTCAGTAGGTTAGAGCACCTGGTTGTGGCCCAGGAGGCCGTGGGTTCGAGTCCCATCGCCCACCCCATCCAAATATGAAGGTTATAGACCGCCGGTCTATAACCTTTTTTTATGCCCTGAAGTGCGTCCCCCCTTCTTGCCTGCTTTTTCCATCTTCATGGATCTCGCAACTGGCTTTTTTCTCTCATATCTTTTATGTTCTGCAGAAGGTTCAAGCGACCATCGCGTTTTGTTAAAAATTCTGACCAGAGATAGCTATGCAGGATTACAGTAAACTTGACAGACCAGAGATTCTCTCTCATATATTCTTTCTGCAAAAAATAGGTAAAACCACCCCACCCGAGGGGACCCAGGATGTCACGGTAGAAGTTTCC
>JAUYSF010000250.1 GCA_030696435.1 Desulfoprunum sp.
GTGTCCTGTGGTGCCCAGCTGTTTTCTACCGCATACTCAAGCCAGTCGACTCCGGCAGTAAGAGAAGATGCGCCGAATTCGCCGGTTATCTGGGCCTGGCCACCCTGCTGATCGGTGGTATTGGCCGATGGAGAACCGGTATCCCAGCCGCTGGGGTTGGAGGCAATCGGCTCGTACCAGGTGTTTTCATCCCGGCCGAAAAAATAGCGGAGCAGCCATTGGCTTGAACCTGTAGGGTTGCTCCCCGTGTACACGGTGTCGAGGGAAGCGTTACTTTTATCACCGTAGTTGTCGAGGTCATTGGCAGTCAGATAGCCGGGATTGCCGGCTCCTTGAGTATCATAGGCCGTGACGACCATGCCGAGGCGCTGGCCCGGCAGGATCTGATAGCCGATATTGGCGCTCAGGCCGGTTTCAGTGTCAAAGCCGGTATTGGCGTAGGTTTGGCCGGAACCGGTGACATAATCGCCGGCTGTCTTCTGCGAGAGCGATCCGGCAAAATCAAGCTTCCCTTTCTTCGCCGTGCCTCCAAAGTTGGCCTGGCCCCGATCAAAACTGCCGCCGCCGGCCTCAAACGTCAGGGAGTTGGCCGAACCCTGCCGGGTGATGATATTGACCACCCCGCCCATGCCGCCCGAACCATACTGCACAGCCCCCGGCCCGCGGATAATCTCAATCCGCTCGACATTCTCGGTCAGGAGCTTGGCCACATTGCCCGTTCCCGCCCGCCTGCCGTCGATCAGGATCAGTACATGGCCCTGCAGATCATTGCCATGGGTATCCGTTCTGAACCCGCGCAGACCGACGGCGGTGAGACTCCCCGGATATTTCTGGATATGACCGACACCCTTCTCGGCCAGAAGATCCCCGACATTGCGGCCCACGGCCCGATCGATGTCTTCTCTTGAAATAACCGTGATGTTGCTGGTGACCTCCCGCTTTTCCTCCGGAACCCGCGAGGCCGAGACAACGATCTCATCCATGACCGTCGGCTCAGATGAAACCTCTGCCGCCTGACTGAGTGAAACCCCGGCAAGTACCAGACCCGCCGCCGCAATACTGCAATACTTGACATACCGTGTTCTCTGCATCTGCATCTCCTGTGTCGGTTACAGGCGGAGTACAATCATGGTGCAAAGCGAAAGGGAGAGGGGGGCGAAGGTCCCGGAGAGAAAACCTGGTGAGCGCCCGGATTCCGTCGTGTTCTCCCCGCCTGCTCGGCGCATGAGAGTTCCACCACGGTCCGGGAGTGTCTGACAAAAAAATCCCGGACCAATAACATTGATCCGGGAGTCCCTGGGTTCCACAGATAGTCATGAAGCACCCTTGTCCACGAGGTGGCTTCTTGTTTTTTTCAGGCAGGTCTTCTGACTCCTGGCTCATCCTACTTGTTGCACCTTCCCGACCCGAAGGTCAGTGGTCTTTCTGCAACGTTCGTCCCCAGTTACAGCGGCGGGTCCGTCTCCGAATTACACGGAGTTCCCTCTTCATCCAAAAAATGGAACCTGAAAATATGTCTCAAGGAGTACTGTACTTTCGGGGATTCGTCAAGATTGTCTGACTGCACTTTTCGTGGAGACTTTTTGTTTGACTGCTCCGTCGTGCGCGACAGACTTTATAAAAATGGCAAGGCCCTTGCTGCCCGCACTGTTTTGCGAAATCTTGTCGGCCCAGGTGATGGGGTCGGCGAGATTGAGAAGCCGAATCTTCAGCCTTTCCGGTTCGTTCTGAGCGAAATCGCCACTTGTCGGTGTGCTGTATAGGATATATCACCCCTCCCTGCACGTCTGAAAACACAATTGCTTTTTACGCCTCAGGTGGTAGCATCCTGTCAGGAAGTATTGAGGGATGCATATGCAACTTTCTGTATAACATCCGAAATAGCGGGTTACACAGAAACTGCTCAACCACTTGTTGAACTAAACCGCTACGCGGAAAAAACCGCCACCCTCTATAAAACGTCAGGGTTTCCCTCCTGCTTTTCCCTGGTTGTTCCAACTTCGTCAAAAAATACTGATTTTCCTTTCCGATACAATATCTCATAAACGGCTGCCATTGTGACTGCCGGTAAACCAAAAGGAGATATTGTTATGCAAAGGATTTCCCAAAAGAGTTTTTCCAACTTCCTCTATCTGCAACGAGTAGCTCCGAAGACGAGGATGGCCTACCTCCAGTCGGTTAAAGGTCTCTCTCTGTATTGTCGGCAACCGGCTGATCAGCTGACCAATGACCAGATTCAAGACTATCTGCTCTATTGTATTCAGGATAAGAAGCTGGCCTGGTCTTCGTGCAATGTCCTTTTCAGTGGACTGAAGAAATTTTACCATGGTTTCCTCGGACGAGATAATGCCGGATTCTCTATTCCACCACGTCCGCGATCCCACCAACTCCCCATGCTTCTCAGCAGGGACGAAGTCAGTAGTATTCTGAAAGCCCCGGACAATCTGAAACATCAAGCTCTCTTGGCGATCGTTTACGGCTCAGGCCTGCGGGTGAGCGAAGCTGTCCGGTTACGTGCCGAACATATAGAATCGAAACGGATGATGGTTCGGATTGAACAGAGCAAGGGCAGAAAAGACCGCTATACCATCCTCTCAAAAAAATGTCTGGAGTTGCTCCGGGAATACTGGCGTATCTATCAGCCAGGAAAGTG
>JAUYSF010000425.1 GCA_030696435.1 Desulfoprunum sp.
TATCGGGGCCGCCGTCCTTGTCGTCGCAATCCTGGCAGGGGCCGCATGGTTCTTTTTACTGAAAAAAGCCCCTACCGACGAGAAGGCTGCTGCAGGGCACGAGGCTGCGGCCGGACACGAGGCACCTGCAGCCCACGGAGAAGCTGCGGCTCCCGGTGCCGTACCTAAGCCTGATATTGGCCCGATGGTCAAGATCGATGAATTTATTGTCAATATCATCAGTGAAGAGGGCAGCCACTACGTCAAAACCTCTATGTCCATAGAGATGACCAATGCGGCGGTCGTGGAAGAGGCGACCACCCGCATGCCCCAGATACGCGACTCTGTCCTGTTGCTGATCGGCAACAAGACCTATGAGGAATTGCAGGATCTCCAGGGCAAAAAACAGCTCAAGGCGGAGATTACCACCAAAATTAATTCATTCCTGCAGACGGGCCAGATAAAGTCGATCTATTTCACAGATTTCGTCGTTCAATAGGGAGCAGCAGGGGAATATTTTGGAACCAATTCTCTCCAAACAGGAAATAGCCGACCTGCTCGCCGCCATTCGAGATGGAAAAATATCCATCGACCTCGAACGCGACACACCAAGTGGCCAATTTCTTGACAGCAAACCGGTAAATCTCTTTCAGCTGGCCCGTTCAACAAGCGACCAGGGACGTTTCCCCAACTTTGATATTATCCTCGACGCCTTTTCCAGAAATTATTCAATCTCTCTCACAAACCTGCTGCAGCGTGCCTTTACTGTCACACGCAAGTCACTCGATATCTTCCATTTTCAGCCCTATCTTACCGAGAAGTCAAAACCCGCGGCCATAGGCATTCTCAATCTGATGCCTCTCAAACACGGGGCCTTGATGATCTTTGATCCCAAACTTTCGTTTTCCCTCATTGAAATAATGCTGGGGGCCTCCTCTGATCTTGGCCCTTTGCATCTGGACAGAGAGCTCACCACCATTGAGCTGAATATTCTCAAGACCGCCTTCGCCTGCGCCTGCAGCGACCTCAACCGGGCCTTCACCCCGATCCTGCATCTCGAATCTTCTCTCTTGAAGGTTGAGAACAACGCCCGTCTGGTCTCGATCACCGAACCGGAAGCCGAGATCTTGGTAGTGGCCTTTATCATGAAAATCGGCGAATTCTCGGGTGAGTTTCATCTCGTTTTCCCCATATCGACCCTGGAGCCGCTGAAAGTTCCCCTCAAGGAACTGGTAAACATCAATGCCAGCAAGAAGAGCAGCTGGAGAGATCAGATCGAAGATGATCTGAAGGATTTGACCACAACCATCATCGCCCAATCCGGAACAATAAACATCCCCTTCAGCAGGATACTGTCTCTCAAAAAAGGTGATATTGTCGATCTGGATTATGATCCCAACACCCCTCTCAAGGTCCTTGTAGAGGATACTTTAAAGTTTTTCGCCAGGCCGGGAACGCACAATGGCAAGAAAGCGATCAGTCTGACCGGCGTCTATGAGCAAGGAGCATAAATGGATACCAGCAAAAACCCCCAATCAAGCGCACGTCCCGACCCCGAAGAACTGAAAGAGCTGCTCGATGACAGTATGAGCGGCTCGGGCAGACGGGCATCATCGCCTGCAACTGATCATGACTCCGGTCGAGGTCTGGACTTTCTTTACGATGTGCCGCTGCAGGTCTCCGTTGAGGTTGGCCGCTGCAAGATCCGCCTGCGCGATCTGCTGAAGATGGGCGAGGGATATGTCATAGAACTGGATAAACTGGCAGGTGAGCCACTCGATCTCTATGTCAACTCCAAGCTCATCGCCCGCGGTGAGGCCGTCATGGTTGGAGAAAAATTCGGTATCAGACTCACCGACGTGGTCAGCACCAGTGACCGGATCGAAAACCTGGGTTGACGGCAATGCTCAAGCCCACTCTGGCCGATGCCTTCCTGCCCGCAACCCTGCTGGTCCTGCTCACCCCGCAGCCTGCCACGGCTGCGGCAGGGATGAGCGATATGGCAGCCTATCTCCGTCTGACCTGGGGACTGCTCATCGTCCTGGGAATCATGCTCATTCTCTACGCCCTCGTCAGAAAACGCTTTTCCCTTCTGCACTCGCCTGAAAAAAGTGCCATAAAGGTTCTGGAGATACGGCACCTCATGCCAAAGAAATCCCTCTGCCTCATCGAGGTCAAAGGCCGGGAATACCTGCTCGGCATCAGTGCAGAGAACATCTCTCTCATCGCCAGTCTCTCGGCAGCCCCCGAGAACTCCTTTGCGGCGGCCCTGGAGAACTCTTCAAGCAGGGCTGAGTCATGAAGCCGCAGCGCATGACAACCAACTGCGGCCTGCCGGGCTCGGCGTTCCTGCTGGTGGTCATCTGTATCCTTATGCCCACCGTGGTATCGGCAGTTGGTCTGCCCACTATCACTTTCGGTCTCGAAGATGCCAAGAATCCCCAGCAGGTCTCAACAGCACTGCAGGTCCTCTTTGTCCTGACCGTCCTCTCGGTCGCACCGGCAATCCTGTTGATGACCACCTGTTTCACCCGGATCGTTATTGTCCTCGGATTTATACGTCAGGCCCTCGGCACCCAGAACATGCCGCCAACCCAAATCATCATTGGTCTTTCACTCTTTCTCTCGTTTTTCATCATGTCGCCAACCTTAAACGAGATCAACGACAAGGCTCTGCAGCCTTACATGAATGAGAAGATCAGCCAGAAAGAAGCCATTGAGAAGGCGGTCAACCCGATCCGGGAATTCATGTTCAGTCAGGTAAAGGAGGAAGAACTCTCCCTGCTCTCGGAAATCACCCTCGACAACAAACCTCTCGACAAAGAGGAAATCCCCACGATGACCCTGATCCCGGCCTTCATGCTCTCAGAACTCAAGAGGGCCTTCACTATGGGATTCATGATCTATATTCCTTTTCTGGTGATTGACATGATTGTTGCCTCAATCCTGATGTCGATGGGGATGATGATGCTGCCGCCGGTCATCATCTCCATGCCATTTAAACTCCTGCTCTTTGTGCTCGTCGATGGCTGGGGTCTCGTGGTCGGCTCTCTGATCAAAAGCTTCCGTTGAGCGTACCAACTCTTATTATTCCATTTTCAAATCAAGATGGAAACGAGAAGGCAAGCGAGCAGCGACGAGACAGTACATTGAGTACGGCGAGGAGCCGCACAGCGTAGCCGACGAAGTTAACGCTTGATTTGGAATTGGAATTATACCTGGAGAAACAGTATGAACCCTGACATGGCAATAGATATCTGCCGCAAGGCCATTCAAGTCATCCTGATGGCCTCAGCCCCCATGCTGCTGGCCGGGATGATTATCGGCCTCCTGGTTTCCATTTTCCAGGCGGCAACCCAGATAAACGAGCAGACACTGACCTTCGTCCCCAAGATTGTCGTGGTCTTTGTCACCATGCTTATCTTCGGTTCCTGGATCATCCGCATCGTCTCAGTGTTCACGGTAGGTCTCTTTGACACCATGGCCACCCTCTAATTCCCTGTGGACATCCAGCTCATCCCCGTCGAACAGTTCCAGAATTTCCTCGTTGTAACCGCCCGGGTAGCAGGTTTTATCGGGGCCATCCCGATTATCTCCGGGGCCCAAACCCCTGCCAGGATCAAGACCGGTTTGGTCTTTGCCGTCTCTTTGGTCCTCTTTCCGATCATGGAAAAAGCCTTGCCCGAGGTCAGCTTTTCGCCCGTGCCCTTTCTGCTGCTGATCGTCAATGAGACCCTCTTGGGCACCCTCATCGGTCTTATCGCCCGTCTCATCTTCACCTCGGTAGAATTCGGAGCTACGGTCATTGGCTACCAAATGGGTTTTGCCGCCGCCAATGTCTTCGATCCCCAGGGAGAGCGGCAGGTCGCCCTCCTCTCCCAGTTTCAGAATGTCTTTGCCATCCTCATTTTTCTCGCCCTCAACGTCCACCACCTGTTCCTGAGGGCAGCCGTACGCTCGTATGAACTGCTCCCACCCGGAAAGCTCAATCTCTCCGGCGATGCCGTTACCTACCTGATGGAACTGGTAAGCCATATGTTCACCCTGGGCGTCATGTTTAGCGCCCCTGTTCTTGCGGTGCTGCTCTTTTCCGGTCTGATTCTCGGCATCCTTGCCCGGGTTTTTCCCCAATTGAATGTCTTCCTGCTCTCCTTTCCGTTGAATATCGGCCTGGCCTTCGTCGTCATTTCCTTGACACTCGATCTTGTTTTCATGCTCTTGAGACGAGAATTTGACCTTCTCGGTGACCGTTTCCTCACCCTCCTTAATTACCTCAATTTCTGAACTGAGGGTTTCGCTGAGCTTTTCCTCTAGAAGTGTCCCGCCCACTTTTTCGGAGCATTTTTTGCATATCTTGTTTGGGCACACTCGAAGAAGGCCCTCTCGAACCACCCCGAACAATCGGCCCCGACCTTGCCAACCCGTTGGAGAATAGCCCATGGCTGAAGAAGCACCCAGTGGCGGCGAACGGACAGAATCACCGTCCTCAAAACGACGCGAAGACTTTCGCAAGAAGGGACAGGTTGCCCAAAGCAAGGAGGTCCAGACCGCCGCTCTCTTTACCGTCCTGCTGCTGTTCTGGATCTATTATATGCCTTCTTTCTGGCATGGTTTGACCGAACTCCTTGCGGCCCTCTGGCAGTCTATCGGTGACATTGTCATTACGCCGCAATCAACGATGAACCTTGCCTTCTTTCTCCTGCAGAAGTCGGCAGTACTCCTCGCCCCTCTGTTTCTGCTTGTGCTCATCATCGGATTTTTCTCGAGTTTTCTGCAGTTCGGTTGGCTCCTGACGGCTAATCCTCTCATCCCGGATTTCTCAAAACTTGATCCCATCAAGGGTTTTGCCAAACTTTTTTCCCAACGATCGGCAATTGAGGTCGTTAAATCCCTGCTCAAGGTCGCCCTTATTTCCTGGGTGGCAACCTCAACGGTTATTAATCATTTTCAAGAGGCCCTGATTCTGATCGACACCACTGCCGCCATCACCCTCAGCTATCTTGCTAAAGTCTCGACACTGATCCTGGCAAAAGTGTGTGCTGTCCTCATTTTCCTGGCCATTCTCGATTTTTCCTTCACAAAATGGGAGATGGAAGAAAGGATGAAAATGACCAAGCAGGAACTCAAGGAAGAGTTCAAAGAGACAGAAGGCGATCCCCATGTCAAGGCCCAGATCCGTTCGATTCAGCAACAGATGGCCAGAAAACGCATGATGGCTGAGGTTCCTTCGGCAGACGTGGTCATCACCAACCCAACCCATATTTCAGTGGCCATTCGCTATGATTCCGGGAAAATGGCCGCCCCAATAATTGTCGCCAAGGGAGCGGATCACATCGCCATGAAGATCCGGGAGATCGCCCGCGAGCACAACATCCCCCTGGTCGAGAACCCGCCAGTGGCGCGATTATTGCATAAACTTGAACTGGGGACGGCTATCCCGGAAGAGATGTTCCGGGCCGTCGCCGAGATCCTGGCACACGTCTATTCACTCAAAGGTAAGGCATAACAATGGAGATGGCTGAAGTACGGAGCGTTTTCGGCAGGTTCCACATACGGGAACTGTATGGCCGCAGTGATATCCTGGCGGCCTTCGGTCTTGTATCGATCCTGTTGATCATGATCATGCCCATCCCGGCCTTGCTGCTCGATGTCTTGCTGGCGATGAATATCACCATCGCTCTCCTGATCCTCATCATCAGTCTCTATATCGTCAAGGCAGTCGAGTTTTCGATCTTTCCGTCGATCCTGCTGACCACCACCCTTTTTCGACTGTCACTCAACGTGGCCTCAACCCGACTCATCCTGCTGCATGGAGACGAAGGACCTGCCGCCGCAGGGGCAGTGATCCAGTCCT
Organism: Desulfoprunum sp.; assembly: GCA_030696435.1. Lineage (GTDB taxonomy): Bacteria > Desulfobacterota > Desulfobulbia > Desulfobulbales > Desulfocapsaceae > Desulfoprunum. The sequence goes on from JAUYSF010000425.1 coordinate 5,834, forward strand.
TCGGCCAGTTCGTGGTCGGTGGAAATTACGTCATCGGGGTCGTCATCTTCACCATTCTGGTCATGATCAACTTCATGGTCATCACCAAGGGCGCCGGTCGGGTGGCCGAGGTTGCCGCCCGTTTCACCCTCGACGCCATGCCCGGCAAGCAGATGGCCATCGATGCCGATCTTAACGCCGGACTGATCAACGAAGACCAGGCCCGCAAACGCCGGGAGGAAATCAGCTCCGAGGCCAACTTCCACGGGGCGATGGACGGTGCCTCGAAGTTTGTCAAGGGTGATGCCATAGCCGGCATCATCATCACCCTAATCAATATCGGTGCCGGTTTTGTTATCGGTGTCCTGCAAAAAGACATGCCCATGGCCGAGGCCGCCCGAAATTACACCATCCTGACGGTGGGTGACGGTCTGGTCGCCCAGATCCCCGCCCTCATCATCTCGACAGCCGCAGGCCTTCTTGTCACCCGCTCATCTGGTGACAGGGATTTCGGCACCGATATGAAGAACCAGTTCTCCCGTAATTCGGTGGCCATCTGGGTGGTTTCCGGCATGGTACTGCTCTTTGCCCTCATCCCCGGCCTGCCGTTTTTTCCCTTCCTGGTTCTCTCCATCTCGCTGGCCATCATGGCCTACCAGCTGGAGAGGGCGAAACAGGTGGAAGAGCAAAAGGTTGTCGAGGAACCCAAAGAGGCCCAGGTCCGGCGCGAAGAAAACTATGAAGAGATGCTCAACGTCGACCTCTTGCAACTCGAAGTCGGCTACGGCCTCATCCCCTTTGTCGATGCCTCCCAGGACGGCGAACTGCTGACCCGTATCCAGTCCATCAGAAAACAATTCGCCCTGAACAACGGTTTTATCGTGCCGCCGGTGCATATCAGGGACAACCTGCAGCTCTCGCCAAACCAGTACACCTTTTCTCTCAAGGGCGTCAAAGTGGCCGACGCCGAGATGCTGCCCGGCCACTTCATGGCCATGGATCCCGGTATGGTTACCGAGACGATCAGGGGTATCGCCACCAAAGAGCCGGCCTTCGGTCTACCGGCCATCTGGATTACCGAAGACAAAAAGGATCGGGCCCAGATCGCCGGTTACACCGTCGTCGATTGCACCACCGTCATGGCCACCCATATCAGCGAGGTGATCAAGCAGTACGCCCATGAACTCATCGGCCGCCAGGAGGTCCAGGGCCTTCTCGACAATCTGGCCAAAAGCTATCCAAAACTGGTAGAGGAACTGGTTCCCGGCATCCTCTCATCAGGCACCATTATGCGCGTCCTGCAAAACCTCTTGAAAGAAGGGGTTTCTATCCGCGACCTGCGGACCATCCTTGAGACCCTGGCCGACTGGGCCGGCGCTACCCGTGACACCGACATCCTCACCGAATATGTCCGTCACGCCTTGTCCCGGACCATCAGTTCCAACCTGGCGGTAAACGGCGTCATCCCGATCATCACCCTGGCCAAGCCGGTGGAAGATGCCATTCTCAACGCCGTGCAGCACAAGGAGACCGGCAGCTATCTGTCGATTGACCCGAAGATCGCCCAGCAGATCCTCGATTCCCTCGGCAAGGCCATAGCCCTTTTTGAAGGCGGCAGCCGTCCGACCCTGCTCTCCGCGCCCCAGATCCGCCCCCATGTCCGTAGTCTGACTGAACGTTACTATCCGGCACTGACGATCATTTCCCACAATGAAATCGTGCCCAATCTCAAAGTCAGATCCCTTGGTACGGTGACCCTCAATGCAGGTTAGAATTTTCGAAGCAAGCGATATGGCCTCCGGCCTGAAGATGGTCCGCCAGGAACTGGGGGCCGATGCCCTCATCCTGTCCACCCGGACTGTCAAGAACGGCAAGCTGGGCATTCTCGGTAAATCGATCTTTGAGATCACCGCTGCCATTGATACACCCTGGCCCAGAGAAAAGAAATCCGGTCAGGCGAGCGTATATCAGGAGCCGGCCATTCCTCAAGCCATACAGGCAGGCAGCAGCATCAACTGTACGGTGGGCGACTCGCCGGAAACCTATGAGGCATTCCGCTCCTCCAGCCCTTCTCGCAGCGCTCATGGCCATGCCCGAGAGGCCGCAGAACAAAACAGTGCGCCTGAAACCGATATCCGCCTGGAAATTGACGAATTGAAAAACCTGGTCAAAAGCCTGGCCGGTAATATTGCCCTGATCAACCAGCCAAAAGACGAGCCCCAAGCCTCTCTCTCTCCGACCAGTGAGCCCCAGACACGACTACAGAACCGCCTCCAGGCCATGCGACCTCCAGCAGATCATCTCATTGAATACCTGCTCGATTACGGCATTGATCTGGAGACTGCCAAAACGATGACGGAGTTCGCCAGAGAGAGTCTCACCGGGCCTGAGCTGGAAGATCCCGAGATCTTTCATGCATTTTTCAGAAAAACCATCCAGGATCTCATCGCCGTTAATCCACCTGATTTCAGCCATTCCGGCAGCCAGTACCGCCTCGCCCTGATCGGTCCGACCGGGGTCGGCAAGACCACAACCCTGGCCAAACTCGCCGCCCATTATCTCAGTCGATTTTCACATTCCATCGCCCTCATCACCATCGATACCTACAGGATCGCGGCGGTGGAACAACTCAAGGTCTACGGTGAGATCATGCACCTACCGGTTGAGGTGGTCATCACCCCCGAACAGTTAGACCAGGCCCTCTTCAGACATCAGGACAAGGAACTCATCCTGATCGACACGGCGGGCCGCAGCCCAAAGGATTCCCTGTGCATCGAAGAACTTGCGACATTTCTCAGGCCGGAACTCGGGATCGACAAGCACCTGGTCCTGTCGGCCACCACCCGGGAGGCCGAGCTGTTCGATATCATCAAACGCTTTGACCGACTCGGTATCGACAGAACCATTTTTACCAAAGTTGACGAATGCAGCCACCTCGGGGCGCTCCTCAATATCCAGATTCGCAGCGGCAAACCCTTGTCCTATGTCACCAATGGCCAGCGGGTGCCGGAAGATCTGCTGCAAATCACCAAAGAAAACGTAGCCGAGCTTATCATGTCCAAACATGAAGGAATACTGCATGACTAACACCTCACATACGGCAGCGGACCAGGCCAAGACACTGCGGGAGTTGAACTCCCTACCGTCTGTGACCACCTCCAGCCCAGAAGAGCATGCCACGAGCGTCTACGCCATAACGAGCGGCAAGGGCGGCGTCGGCAAGACCGCAGTCGTCGCCAATCTGGCTTACTCTCTGGCCAAAATGGGTAAGAACGTCTTGATCCTCGATGCCGATCTCGGTCTGGCGAATATTGATGTGGTCTTTGGTCTCTCCCCGGCCTTCAACCTGAACCATTTCTTTAACGGTGAGCAGGATCTGCAGTCCATCATGGTGAACGGTCCCTTGGGCATCAAGATTCTGCCGGCCGGCTCCGGTGTCCAGAACTTCACCCGACTTGATTCCGACCAGAAGATGCGGCTGCTCGACGGTCTTGACTCCATGCACAACGATTTTGATTTCGTGCTGATTGACACCGAGGCCGGGATCTCTGAAAATGTCACCTATTTCAATACAGCCGCCCAGGAGATCCTCGTTGTCACCACGCCGGATCCAACCGCCATTACCGATGCCTATGCCCTGATGAAACTGCTCTCCACCCAGTACCATGAAAAACGATTTAACCTGGTCGTCAACCAGATCCAGAATGAGGAGGAGGCTCTGGACGTGTATCGAAAACTCACTATGGTATCTAATAGATACCTGGATATCTCAATTGACTATCTCGGCTCCATCCCAGAAGACCGGCAAATGATAGAATCTATCAGAAAACAACGGGTTATCAGTGAACTCTTCCCCGCCTCAAAGATAACCCAGGCCTTCCAGAAACTGGCAAGCCAGCTCTGTGCTGAGCCATCACATACTGAACCAAAAGGCAATATCCAGTTTTTCTGGAAAAAACTCCTCAACCTCGGCGGAAGAAGGTAGCGCATGCTCTACGATCAGACACCTCCCGCAGACGATAAGTCGAAACTCATCAGGGATAACCTGTATCTCGTCGATATCCTTGTCGGAAGAATGGTCACCCATGTTCCCTCCTTCATGAACAGGGACGATATGCGCAGTGCCGGCATGCTTGGCCTGATCGATGCGGCAAATAAGTTTGATGTTACCAAGAATATCCTGTTCAAGACCTTTGCCGAATACCGTATCCGGGGGGCGATCCTTGATGAAATGCGTAAACTCGACTGGTTCTCCCGCACCTTGCGTGACAAACAGAGCAGAATCGGCAAAACCATTTTTGAGCTTGAACTCAAACTCGGCCGGGACCCGGACGACTATGAAGTGGCCACAGCCCTCGACATGCCTCTTGAGGAATATCAGAAGATGCTCGGCGAGGTAAGCCATCTCGGCTGTGTCAGCCTCAACGAGACGCTCGACCACTCCGAAGAAGGCCGAACCTTTATCGATTCGATTATCGATGAGCGCGAGAATTCAGCGCCGTTCTCCCGTCTTGAAAACCAGCAGCTGACCCAGGTTTTCGCTGAAGTACTGGCCCAGCTCTCTGTGAAGGAACAGCAGGTTATCTCTTTGTATTACTATGAAGAACTGACCCAGAAGGAAATTGCCGAGGCCATGGATCTCTCCGAAGGCAGAGTCTCACAACTCCACAGCCAGGCCCTTATCAAACTCAAAAACAAGGTGCAGGCCAGACTGCACTGAGACGGGAAATCATGATGGCACTCAACCCAGAAATTATTCTCCCCCTTATCGCCCTGGCAACTGGCGCTTTTGCCGTTTTCCGGGCGATCCACTTTCAGAAAAAAAGTCGTTCGCTCTCCGGCCAGCTCCTTGAAGTGTCCGGCAACCTGGAATCTATTCAACACAACCTCCAGGATCTGCAACAGAAATACGGCCAGAGCCTGGAATTCAACCAGAATCTCAGTGATGCGGGAATTACCACCCGCCTGCAGAGCTCCCGTCTCTCACTCCAGGCCGGCCCGAATAGCCCTGAGGCCCCTGAGAGATACCGCTATGTCCATCGCCTGGCCGGCAATGGCATGGCTGCCGAAGAAATCGCCTCGGTCCTGTCGATTTCCAAGCACGAGGCCAGACAGCTCGTCACTCTCTCCCGGCTCGCCCAAAATCGATAAAAGCTTCAAGTTCTTCCATATCTCAATCAAGATGAGAACGCGAAGGCAAGCGAGCAGCGACGAGACAGTACATACATGTACGGCGAGGAGCAGCACAGCGTAGCCGACAAAGTTAACACTTGATTTTGAATTGGAATTATTCGTTTTTTTCAGTTTAGCCCTACAATTCCCTTTAAGATTCCTGCCACCTTACCGATAAAGAAAGAGGCGATCTTCAGGTCCATTTCTAGAGGAAGAACACACCATGGTTTCAGGCAAATACAGCGCACTCTCCGGGGCGATATCGAGAGAACAGACGATAGCCAATATCAGCGCCAATCTGGCCAACGTCAGCACCACAGGATATAAAAGCTCCATGGTGAGCTTCGAGTCGCTCCTGCGCGGAGAAAAACAGATAAACCAGGCAAAAGGCATCAATTACGATCGTATTCGCCAAACCTACACCGATTTCTCGCCCGGCCCCCAGCATCAGACCGAAAACCCTCTGGATATAGCCCTCAGTGGTGAAGGATTTTTTAAAGTCCAGGGCCCGACAGAGGTACTTTACACCCGGCGCGGCGATTTTATAGTCGATAGCGCCGGGACCTTACGCACCACCAACGGCCTGGCGGTGCTCGACGCCGGTAATGGCCAGATCACCATACCGGATGCCGCCACGGGACAGATCGCCGTGACTGAAACGGGCACCCTCACGCTGCTCGACAGTAATGGTGGAAGGGCGGAAGTCGCCCAGCTCGCCGTAGTCAATGTCGACGATCCATCAAAGCTGGTCCGTCAGGCCGACACCACCTTTTCTCTTGGCAACGGCGGCGTGGAAACCCCCATCGAAAATCCGACCGTGGTCCAGGGCAGCCTGGAGGTGTCAAATGTCAACATGACGGAAGAGATGGCCATGATGATCGACAGTTACCGCACCTTCGAGACCTATCACAAGATCCTGAAGAGTTACAGCACCATCGACGAGCAGCAGGATGAACTGGGTACACTCGGCTAATGGCAACCTGATGAATGACCCTATATTAACCCTTAGCATAAACGAAGACAGGATATGATACGATCACTCTGGACCGGTACAACCGGCATGCGCGGCCAGCAGCTAAATATTGATGTCATCGCCAACAATCTGGCGAATGTCAGCACCACCGGCTTCAAGAAAAGCAAGGCCGATTTCCAGGATCTGCTCTACCAAACTATGAAGGTCCCCGGCAGTCAGACCTCGACAGATACCGAATCACCGACCGGTATCATGATTGGTCTTGGCGTCAAGCCCGCAGCAGTAACCAAGATCTTCACCCAAGGCGATCTCATCCAGACCGAAAATGAGCTCGACGTCGCCATTGAAGGCACCGGTTTTCTCCAGGTCGAGACGCCAAACGGCACCACGGCCTACACCAGGGCTGGAGCCCTCAAACGTGACAGTAACGGCCGGATCACCACCTCCGATGGCTTCCCGATTCTGCCGGCCCTGACTATCCCGGACGGGGCTCGGCAGATCAGTATTAGTGAGACGGGTATAGTCAGCGCCATCATAGGCGAAGATACCGAGAGCACCGAGGTCGGCAATCTTGAACTGGCCACCTTCACCAACAACGCCGGCCTCTCCGCTATGGGCAAGAATCTCTTTCAGGAAACTTCGGCCTCGGGTACCGCCACAACCGGGACACCGGGAAGCGACGGCCTCGGCACCCTTATCCAGACCTACCTGGAGGGTTCAAACGTCAACATCGTCGAGGAACTGGCAAGCATGATCACCACCCAGCGCGCTTACGAGATCAACTCCAAAACGATCCAGACCTCGGATGAAATGATGCAGACCACCAATCAACTGATCTGATGCATATGCTCCGCGCATTCTTCCTTATAGGCCTGTTCTGCTTTATGGCACGGCCCTGTTATGGGCTTGAGATCACCTTTAAGCAGACGGCGAATGTGGATGCCATCGCCATCACCCTCGGTGACATTGCCGACTTTGATACACAATCCGAGACGGCCAGGGCGCTGGCAACCAAGACCGTGGCCCAGGCCGGTCAACCGGGGCAGGATATCAGCCTTGATGCAGCCCCTCTCATCCAGCAGCTCACTCGCTCTGAAGAAGCCCTGCCCTCAGACATCCTTTGGTCCGGCGCTGCATCAATCAAGGTCCATAGAAACGGTATCACGATCGGACCGGATAAAATCCAGGCGCTTCTCGACGAATATTTTGCCAGCCACAGCAGCGATCTGCCTGCCGCTGATATCCGCTATATTGTCGACAGCCTGCCCATCCCCTTCGTTCTGCCCACAGGAGAGCTCAAATCAGAGATCTTTCCCTCAGATCCCAACATCATCGGCAGCTCTCGCTTCTCCCTGATATTTACGGTGGACGGCAAGGTGCGGAAAAACATGTCCCTGCCCGGACATTTCGAGGCCATGGCCCCTGTTGCGGTTGCGACTGTGCAGATGGTCAAAGGAACACTGCTTGACCCGAAAAATGTGACCATGGCCACCAAAGATATTACCCAATTCAAATCCCCCTGCCTGAACCCCTCAGATCTGGCCGGAAAAATCCTGACAAAGACGATCAAGGCCGGTGCGGTGATCGAATTGTCGTCTGTGCAAGCACCGCCGCTGATAAAAAAAGGCCAGGTCGTCAAGATCGTCTTCAACCAGGGCAATATTTTTCTCTCTACTCAAGGAATCGCCAAAGCCGATGGTGCCAAAGACGAGATGATCAAGGTCCAGAATATAAATTCAAACAAAATCCTGCATTGCCGGGTCTCAGCAGCCGGCCTCGTGGAGGTTGCATTGTGATGAACCGTAGATGCCTGCTCATTCTTGTCATGCTGCTGCTCGCCTCGTGCGCCAAGCCAAGCCAACAGACCGTGCAGATCCCTGAACCGCTCGAAGAGATCAAAAGCCCCGAGACGGGCCGGCATACGCCCGGTTCGCTCTGGAGCAGTGATAATTCCTCGATGTTTGCCGACCACAAGGCCCAGAATGTCGGCGATATCGTCACCGTGCTCATTTCCGAGCAGTCCAGCGCCTCAAAAGAAGCCAAGACAACTACCGGCAGGACCAGCAGCATGGGTGCCTCCATCCCCAACCTTTTCGGTCTGGAAAAAGCTGACACCATTACGACCTCGGATGCCGACCTGGCCAATCTGGTAAAGGCCGATTTCAACAATACCTTCGAAGGCAGTGGCACTACTTCAGGCAAAGGGGCTTTGACCGCCTCGCTTACAACCCAGGTCATCGGTCGTTATCCCAATGGCAATTACAAGATCCGCGGCGGCAAGGAGGTCATGGTCAACAACGAGGTCCAGGTCATCTATCTCACCGGCATTATCCGGCCCGTTGATATTACCGCAGCCAATACCATTGATTCGAACAAGGTCCTCAATGCCCGGATTTCCTATACCGGCAATGGCTCTGTCAGCGACAAACAGCAACCCGGATGGCTTATGCGCACTTTGGATAATGTCTGGCCGTTTTAATCGATATGCAACATAGATACTGCAAGATTGCCCCATTGAGGCCCTCCATGAAACGAACCTTTTGCCTGCTGATAGCCCTCATCCTGACCGGCCCTTTTCTTTTCGAGATAGCCCATGCCGCACGGATCAAGGATCTGGCCAAACTGAACAGCGTCCGCAATAACCAGCTCATCGGCTACGGTCTCATCATCGGACTGGACGGTACGGGTGATGATATGAAGAAATCCCGCTTCACCCTGCAATCCGTCTACAACATGATGGTCAGAAACGGCATCACCATCGACCCCAAGGATATTGACAGCATCAAGGTCAAAAACGTGGCGGCTGTCATGGTAACGGCCGTCCTACCGCCCTTTGCCAAATCGGGATCAACGATTGATGTCGCGGTCTCATCGATCGGCGACTCAAAAAATCTGGCAGGCGGCACCCTGATCATGACTCCGCTCAAAGGCGCCGACGGCCAGGTCTACGCCGTAGCCCAAGGGCCTATCACCCTGGGGGCTTTCTCCTTTGGCGGCAAGGCGGCCAAGGCCCAGAAAAATCACCCGACCGTCGGCCGTATCGCCGGCGGGGCGATCATTGAGAACTCCGTCCCCGTTGACCTCGGTGGCGACGGCAGCCTCACCTACCAGCTTGATGACGCCGATTTCACCACCGCCGCCAACATGGCCAAGGTCATCAACGCCCATTTTGGCGACAAGACGGCAAGCCCCACCGATTCCGGCACTGTCACCATCGCTATTCCAAAAGACAGCAAAGATGATATCGTCAACTTCATCGCCTCTGTCGAAGGTCTTGATGTCGATGCCGACACCTCAGCCAAAGTGGTAGTCAATGAGCGCACCGGTACCATCGTCATGGGCAAGGATGTCAAACTCTCCACCGTCGCAGTCTCCCACGGCAATCTGAGCCTTATCATCCGAGAATCGGCCGATGTCATACAGCCCAATCCTCTTGCCGAAGGCGAAACGGTTGTGGTCCCGAAAACCGAGATGGCCGTTATCGAGGATGAAGGCCAGCTCGTTGTCCTCAATCTGCCAAAGGGAGTCAGCATCGGCGAAATCGCCAATGCCCTGAATGCCATCGGCGCCACGCCGCGTGATCTCATAGCCATCTTCCAGGCCATCAAGGCCTCGGGCTCCATGCACGGGGAACTGGTCATACTCTGATAGAAAAACACCTGAGGACAGAAAAATGGACTATAAAATTGATCCCCGGATGATCATCGGCAACGCCACCAGCAAGGCCTCTACACAAAACAGGAACGAACGGGATCTCAAATCCCTGCGAGAATCAAGCCGGGAACTGGAGACCCTGTTTATTAATGAGATGTTTAAGGCCATGCGCAAGGCCGTGCCGGATGGCGGACTGATTGAAAAGGATTCCGGCTCTGAGATGTACCAGGAGATGCTCGATGGCGAAACAGCCAAGGCTGCCGCCAGCGGCAAAGGTCTGGGACTGGGACAGGCAATGTTC
>JAUYSF010000426.1 GCA_030696435.1 Desulfoprunum sp.
AGGTGTCGTCACATTGAAGGGCAAAGCCAAAAACGGGGCTGAAAAGGATTTGGCGACCAAACTCGTAAGCGACGTTTTCGGCGTAAAGAAGGTGATCAACGAAATGACTGTCGAGTGACCCAACCAACACCAAAGCTCATACTGCCGGCTCGTAGATGACTGCGCAGGGGCCCAAAGATACCTCATAGCAGGTCCCTGCAAAATGTACCTAAATCGAAATACAACAACAGGAGAAGTCGCATGAAATCAGGCACACAAGACACCGCAGAAGGCAAGATGCACCAGGTGAAAGGTAAGATTAAAGAGGTCGTTGGAAAAGTTGTCAAGGATCGCGATTTGGAAATCGAAGGCAAGGTCGAAAACATAGACGGGAAGGTTCAAGAAAAGATCGGCCAGATCAAGAAGGTCGTGGAAAAATAACATATCGGGCACATGAGTTCTTGGTCGATTGTAACGCCCTCTCTCGCTTCGACTGCAAAGACGAAATAACTGAAAAATCAGTTCGAGGAGTCTGTCGGATTATAGAAATTTTTTCTCAGATCAAGGCATTTTCGAAAATTAAGCGCAGCCATATATTTGATATTGCGAGCATTGATTTTCGAAAATAACGCAGAGATGGGGAGAAAGGGCATAATCCGACAGGCTCCGAGAGAGTTCCATCTTCTGACATCTCATCTATGGCGGGCGTTCCAAACAACGGAGCGCCCGCTCACCTTTTTGATGTTGGCCAGGAAAAAACGTTGTGAAAAAATATCTCTCGATCCGATCAAGGTCGACCTTGTGGACTGATGGACTGTGAACAGACAGAGGCAAGAACGGGAAGACTCAAGGCTACGCCAAAGAAAGGAGGAAAAAACACCATGAAAAAAACAACGTATCGTTTTGGACTGCTAGGAACCGTGGCTTCAATGTTTTCGCTCAACGTCCCTCTTTTCGCAGCCGAGACGGATGACAGCGTCACATCATCTGCCAAACAATCGTATGTGTTCAGGAACTACCTCAAGGGAGATGACATTACTCTGCAGTACGATAGCGGTGTTGTCACCTTGACCGGGACCGTTTCCGACGAATTTCACCAATCTCTGGCCCGAGAAACAGTTGCGAGCCTGCCCGGAGTTACAGACGTGAACAATAGGCTGGAAAAAAATGCTGCCGCCTCCTCAGTGAATACCGATGCGTGGCTCATCGCCAAAGTACAATTTGCGCTTTTGTGTCATCAAAACCTCAACGCCACAAATATTCAGGTTATCAGCAAGGATGGTATCGTCACCTTGCGCGGCGCGGCCACCAGTACGGCCCAAAAGAACTTGACGACCGAGTACATCAAGGATGTGGGTGGCGTGAAAAAAGTAAAAAATGAGATGACGGTGGCAACTGTCACAGCCAAGGCAGGATGGGAAAATATGAGTCAAAAGATGACCAACATAGGCGAATCGATTGATGATGCGTCCATCACTGCCCTGGTCAAGACAGCATTACTCTATCATCGTTCGACAACCGCCCTTATCATCACTGTCGAGACCAAAGATGGCGTGGTCAAATTAGAGGGCAAGGCCAGGAACTGGTCTGAGAAAAACCTGGCCACCAAACTCGTGATTGATATACACGGGGTAAAGATGGTGTTCAACAACATGGCCGTCGAGAAAATCGTGGCCATGACTCATTAGGGACCGTTGCGAAATAACCATCACACTTCTACTGATTAGAGTAGTGTTAAAGCGAGAAGAGGATCTCTGAATCCTCTGTGATACATCCTCAAGGGCGGAATGAAGGTTATTTCCTTCCCGGACTGGACTCAGCCTGAGAGATCCAGCCTTACCATCATGTGAAATCTATCACAATGGCTTGACACTCAAAAAACGAAGTCAAAAAAAGGACTACACGTGGGCCTAGCCATTCTTATCGGTTATTTCGCAAAACAAGATGAAGCCCGCAAAGCCCTCCGGGAACTGGCGCGGCAGGGCTTCAAGCGCGCAGCCCTGATACATAAAGACACAGACGGAGATGTGCACATCGTTGACCCATTCGTCTGGCGCCGGGCCCTCTGTGTAAGCCTGGCCGCCTGCCTCTCCGGGGCAATGGGTGGAATGGCGGTTCTCATCAGGCATTGGCTGCAGCCGCTTGCTGGCTGGAATGTTGCCTCTTCTCTGACGTTGATCCTTGCCTGTGCCGCCGCCGGTCTCCTGGCAGCCCTGATCTTGATGCGACGCGCCCGGTATGGTGTTGAGACGAGTGCTATGCGTGAGCACACCCGCTGGCTCATGTCCGGGGAGTCTGTCCTGATCCTCCGGGCAGCCGTCGAATCTTTACCGCGTCCGGTGGCCCTGATGCGGGAAAGCAGCGAGTTGCACCCGGCCTTATTCATCATGCATCCCAAGTGGGAACGTCGGGAAAAAGAGCGCGTTCCGGCCGTAAAGCTCTCCCCGACCCAGATTCAGGAACATGCCCAGCGCCATGCCGGTGAGCAGCAGGTCGATCCACATCCGCAACACACCACCGAATTACTCAAACGTCTCAAGCAGTCACGGAAATGGATCCGGCAGGTCTGCGCCGATCTCACCGCCGCCAGCCGCCTGGAACAGAAGACCACGTCTGCCGCCGATTGGATTCTCGACAACGAGTACATCCTTGAGGGGAACACCCGCGATGTCCTGTTAAACCTTCCCCGGCGCTTTTACCGACGACTCCCCGTACTGGCCTCAGATCCCTATCGAGGGTTGCCGTGTATCTACGGCCTGGCCAAAGATCTGGTTTCCCACACGGAACTGCGCCTCGACCGGGAGAATATCCTGGCCTTTATCGAGGCCTACCAATCGGTACGCACCTTGACGATCGGCGAACTCTGGGCAATACCCCAGATGTTGCGCATCGCCCTTATCGAAAATATCCAAAATCTGGCCGTCACCGCTCTTGCCGACCTGCGCGAACGTCAATTGGCCGACCTTTGGGCAAACCGGCTGATCGCCGCCAATCGCCGCGATTCCAACCAGCTTTTCGCCATCCTGGCGGAACTGGCCAAGGCAGAGCCACATCCCAGCCCCTATTTCGGGGCACAGTTGGTCGGTCTGCTGTACGATGAGGCCGCCGCCCTGGCGCCGGTCCAGAGCTGGCTTGAGCGCACGCTGAAAACCCCGCTGTATGACCTCACCCTGCGTGAACAGAACCGCCAGGCCGGAGAGCAGCTGGCCTGCGGCAATGCCTTTACCAGCCTGCGTCAGTTGGCCCTGCTGGACTGGCGCGAAGTCTTCGAGAAACTCAGCCGGGTGGAGCAGATATTGCGCTTTGATCCGTCCGGGGTCTATGCCGGAATGGATTTCAAAAGCCGTGACCGCTGTCGACAAGCGATTGAAGAACTTGCCCACGCTGCTGCTAAGACCGAAGAACAGGTTGCGGAACAGGTCATAGAACTGGCAACGCGGGCAGGGCATGAGACCACAGACGATGAACGACGCAACCACGTCGGCACCTGGTTGGTCGGTGAGGGGCGGGCTGAACTGGCCCGACTGCTCCCCTGCCGTGAAAGGCTCAGATACCGTTCTCTGGCATGGGTGTATAACCACCACGCTGCCATCTACGCCCTCGGCATCGGTTTTTTTACCCTGCTGTTCATCTCTCTTATCGTCTTCTTTGCCCTGATCCCCAGCCTCAGCCGGATCGCCGCCTCACCCGTCATTTTTCTAGGACTGGTGCTGCTGTTGCTGATTCCGATCAGTCAACTGGCGATCGAGGTGGTCAATTACCTGATTACGCGACTCCTGCCGCCCCGCTCCCTG
>JAUYSF010000079.1 GCA_030696435.1 Desulfoprunum sp.
TAAAAAATTGATAATTCAGGCGACTGCATGGATTTTCTCTGTTCAACAGCGGGTAGACTTGGGGTGTGGGCGTATTCCAATTGGAAATCAAGCGTTCTCTTTTGATTGAGACAATGGAATGACACACTGGGAGCAGTGTACCTGATTGACCTTGGTTTTTCACCACGGATTGTCGAGTTTGTCGGCCTTAGAATTTCGGGGTTTTGGGTCTTTGGCTGAGAAAGGCCAGGAGCAAGACAAAAAAACAGAGGACGAGATTGAACATCGGAATCTGCAGGCTCGGTGGCATCAGGTAGATCATGCTGACCGCCGGGATCCAGATGAGCCAGTTGGAGATGATGATGGTGGGAATCTGCAGAATAAAGAATTTCCGGTTGAGTTTTTGCCGGGTTCGAGACAGGCTGAAGTCCTGATCCTTCCAGAGAAAGACCAGGGTCAGGCAAGGTGCCGCCCAGAAGACCACGTAGATGAACTGGTCGACCAGGGTTTTGCTGATGATGGTCGCCAGGTCATGGCCGCTGCCGAACAGGTGATTCTGCAGGGTATAGAAGAGGTCGACCTCGACGCCCTTTGCGGCCCAGAGCACGGTGTAAAAGATGAATTCGCGGCCTGCGTTATCGTGGATCTGGCCAGTCATTCGGAGCAGAAAAAAGGGGATGATGCCGCCGAAGATTGAGGTGGCCAGCAGGGAATAGATGAGGCCGTAGCGCATCTTCAGGTCGGTGAAAAAGTGGAACACCGGCTGGGCGGCCGGCCAACCGAAGTAGGCCAGAACCAGGGCAACGGCGATGATCTGCAGGATGATACCGGGCAGCAGATTATGGCGCAGGGCCGGGGCAATACGGCTGAAGAGCTCTGTGCCATAGCTGGGTTTCTGGTGAGTGATCGTTTGCCGCACTTAAAAGACCCCGTGTCCGTGCAGGATATTGAATCCTATCACCCAGAGCACCAGCCCCCCCAGGATCTCCGCATAGCTGCTCAGTCGTTGGCATCCCGCCACCTTCTTGCCGAGATAGAGACCGGTGATGGTGAAACCGGCTGCGACAAGGCCGATGATTACAGCCGGGGTGACAATCGAGATATTCAACAGCGACATGCTAAAACCCACGGCCAGGGCATCGATACTCGTAGCCACCGAGAGGACGATGAGGGTCATGCCGCGGGTGGAATCTTTTTTCGTGTCGGTTTCCTCATCTTTGCCGCTCAAGGCCTCTTTGAGCATATTACCGCCGACCAGAGCGAGCAGGCCGAAGGCAATCCAATGGTCATAGTCCTGGATGTAGGAACGGACAGCCGAACCGACGGCCCAGCCAATCACCGGCATCAGGGCCTGGAACAGACCGAAGTGCCAGGAGAGGCGGAAGACCTGACGCGAGCTGACAATTTTCAGGTTGATGCCGACGGCCAGGGCGACCGCGAAGGCATCCATGGCCAGGGCGACGGCAATGCCGAGGATATTGAGGAGTGACATGATAAAAAAAAGCGATGGTCGGAGTTAAGGAGCGACTGCTCTGGAGTTGCCTGGCAGTTAGTTGCCGATGTGAGGGCCTCAGCGGAGTCTCTCGTTGATCTTCTGCAGGGCCGCGCTGCCGGGACAGAGTTCGGTCTCCGTCAGAGTATTGAGTGGGCTCAGCGACGTAGCCAGGATTTCGTGGGTATCGCTGCTCTCCGGGTCGAGAAAGAGGATGCCGGTGAGCAGGCGCCCCTTTTCCTTTTCGGCCTCAAGGATATCCATTGATTTACGGCGGTTGGTGACATCCGGGGAGTTTGCGTTTTTATGCAGATAGATGACGCTGCCGTCATGCATGGTGACGGCCTGGGTGGTTCCTTCCTCGTACTGGGTAAGGATTTCCTGCTGCAGAGGAATGAAATCAAAGGTGCCGGTGGCCTCGATATGATCACGGACATACTGGTAACTCTTGGTCGAACCCGAGGTGTTGTTAAAGGTGACGCAGGGCGAGATCACGTCGAGAAAGGCAATACCCTCATGCGACATGGCGGCCTTCAAAAGCGGCACGAGCTGCTGTTTGTCGCCTGAGAATCCGCGACCGACAAAGCCAGCGCCGAGCTGGATTGCCAGTTCGCAGAGGTCAATGGATTCAAAGGGGTTCGGGGCGCCTTTCTTACTCTTTGAACCCTTGTCGGCAGTGGCGGAATCCTGGCCCTTGGTCAGGCCGTAGCAGCCATTGTTCATCACCACATAGGTCATATTGAGATCGCGCCGCAGGACATGGATGAACTGGCCCATGCCGATCGAGGCCGTGTCGCCGTCGCCTGACACCCCAAGATAGATGAGGTCGCGATTGGCCATATTGGCCCCGGTGGCGATCGACGGCATGCGGCCGTGCACCGAGTTGAAGCCGTGGGATTTGCCGAGATAGTAAGCCGGGGTCTTCGAGGAACAGCCGATGCCCGACATCTTGACGACCTTGTGGGGTTCGACCGGTATCTCGAAACAGGCCTGGATGATGGCATTGCTGATCGAATCGTGGCCGCAGCCGGCGCAGAGGGTGGAGATGGTCCCTTCATAATCGCTACGGCTGTATCCGAGGGAATTGGTAGGTTGGCTCGGGTGGCGGAAGCTCGGGCGGGTAAAGGTCATGGTGTAACTCCTGGTAGACACTCTTTCTGCCCATGAGGAATACTGAGTTGTGGCAGAAGGGCTTTTATCTGGCGGCGGATAGTGTCGGCGGTAATGGGCATTCCATCGAAATGCAGGACGGAATGGAGTTTTTCAGGTACAAACCGGCCCTCGTTGATGAGGAGCATGCGCATCTGGGCATCGCGATTCTGTTCGATGACAAAGACCTGGCCGTGCCGGTTGATAAAATCAATCACCTCCTGTCGCAAGGGGAAGGCCAGGAGTCGCAGGGTGTTGATCTCGAACCCTTCTTCGGCCAGCGCATCGACAGCCTCATAGGCGGCATGGCTGGTGGTCCCGAAAAAGAGAGCGCCAAAGGGTGCGTCAGGGTTGCAGGTTTTTTCGTGCGGGGCCGGCATGAGCGTTTTGGCCGTTTCCCATTTGCGCAGAAGCCTCTGCATGCCGCGGGCATAGAGACCGCTGTCTTCGGTATAGGCCGAATATTCGTTATGCGAGGTACCTCGGGTGAAGTAGGCCCCTTTATTCGGATGGGTGCCGGGATAGGTCCGGTAGCAGATACCGTCGCCGTCGACATCGAGATAGCGGCCCCACTTTTCCGGCATGGATTCAAGCGCTGCAGCATCGAGGACCTTGCCCCGGTCGTATCTGCGTGTGTCATCCCAAACCAGCGGTGCAGAGATATGGTCGTTCATGCCCAGATCAAGATCGCTCATGATGATGACCGGGGCCTGCAGTCGCTCGGCGAGGTCGAAGGCGTCTGCTGCGAGATCAAAACACTCTTTCGGATCACAGGGGAAGAGCAGGACATTTTTCGTGTCGCCGTGGGAGGCGTAGGCGGTGGCCAGCAGGTCGGACTGCTGGGTGCGGGTCGGCATGCCGGTGCTGGGGCCGGTGCGCTGGACATCCATCAATACCACCGGGATCTCGGCATAATAGGCCAGGCCGAGGAATTCACTCATCAGGGAAACACCCGGGCCTGAGGTCGCCGTAAAGGCCCGCGCCCCGTTCCAGGCGGCACCGATAGCGATGCCGATGGCGGCCAGTTCATCCTCGGCCTGGATGATGGCAAAGCGCTTGCGACCGCTTTCCAGCTCGGTCCGGAAGAGGTTGGCATAGCGCTCGAAGGCCTCGATGACCGAGGTGGAAGGAGTGATAGGGTACCAGCCGACCACTGTCGCTCCGGCGTAGACGGCACCAAGGCCCAGGGCGCTGTTGCCGTCCATCAGGATGGCGTCGCCGGTGGCGTTGCTCTTGTGCACCGAAAGACCACAGGTCTCGGGGAAGTTGTCACGGGCGTAGGTGAAACCGATCTCTAGGGCCTGTAGATTGGGTTCCGCCAGTTTGGGTTTTTTCAGGAACTGATTGCGTATCGCATCGTTCAAGATAGAGAAATCAATATCCAGCAGAAAAGAAAGGGCACCGATATAAATGATGTTTTTCAGCAGTTGTCGCAGGCGTGGATCAGAAAAGGCGGCATTGCAGAGTTCGGTCAGGGGGATGCCGATCTCGGTCATATCATCCCGTCTGCAGACCTCCGGTAGCTTTTTGGTCGAATCGTAAAGGAAATATCCGCCGGGTAGGACCTCGTTATAATCCTGTATCAGGGTTTGGCCGTTGACGGCTACGGTCAGATCGACCCCGCCACGCCGTCCGAGATAACCCTGTTCGTTGATCCGGACTTCGTACCAGGTGGGCAATCCTTGAATATTTGAGGGAAAGATGTTCTTCGGGCTGACCGGAACGCCCATCTTGAAGATAGCCTGGGCAAAGAGGTTGTTGGCGCTGGCGGAGCCTGTACCGTTAACATTGGCAAAGCGGACGACGAAGTCGTTGGTGCGTTCTATCCTGTTCATTTGTCTCCAGCCTGGGCTGAGTGGTAGGTAAATTTCAGCATTTCCCATGAGGCAGTGGGGCAGCGCTCGGCGCAGAGGCCGCAGTGCAGACAGACATTTTCGTCTTTGACCATGATCCTGCCGGTGGGCAGGGGCGGTGAAACATAGAGGGACTGCGAGAGGTTCTCGGCCGGGATCTGCAGACGCGAGCGCAGATCGGTTTCTTCGCCATCCGCAAGAAAGTTGATGCAGGTCACCGGGCAGATATCAACACAGGCATCACATTCTATACAGGTCTGGGCGATGAAGATGGTCTGGACGTCGCAGTTCAGGCAGCGTCTGGCCTCCTTGTGGCCCTTTTCTTTATCAAAGCCCAGTTCCACCTCAAGCAGGCGGTCTTTGAGGGATTTGACCTTTTCGATCACCGACACAGCCTGACGTTTGTCGTCAGTGACCTGACTTTCATAAAGCCATTCATGGTAGCCCATTTTCTGGCCGAACAGATTGACCTTGGGGTGAGGCCTATTTCCCAGATCCTCCCCTTGGCAAAATAGATCGATAGAGATGGCGGCCTGATGGCCCTGAGCCACCGCGGTAATGACATTTCTCGGGCCGAAGGCGGCATCACCGGCAAAAAAGACCTGTTTGAGGGTCGACTGGTGGGTGATCTCGTTGAGCAGCGGCAGGCCCTTTTGGGTGAACTGGAGGCCGAGGTCCTTTTCTATCCACGGGAAGGCGTTCTGTTGGCCTACTGCCAGAAGAACCTCGTCGCATGGCATAAAGACGGGCTCTTCCCCCGTGGAGGCGAGTTTGCGCCGGCCATTCTCATCGAGGCGGCCTACCACCCGATCAAAGCGCATGCCCACAAGGCGGCCTTTCTCCACAACAAATTCCAGAGGCACATGATTGTCGATGACCGGCACATCCTCATGCAGGGCGTCTTCTATCTCCCAGGGCGAGGCCTTCATTTCAGTTCGGGGGCTGCGTACCACCACCCGGACGTCCTCGCCGCCCAGTCGACGCGCGGTCCGGCAGCAGTCCATGGCAGTGTTGCCGCCACCGAGGACGAGGACCCGTTTGCCGATGCGGGCGACATGACGGTAGAGCACAGCCGCCAGCCAGTCGATGCCGACATGGATGTAGGCGTCGCCTTCCTTACGCCCCGGCAGTTCGGGCAGATCACGGCCGCGGGGGGCGCCGGTACCGATAAAAATCGCGTCATAGCCCTTGTCGAGCATCGCTTTCAGGCTTCTGACATAGTGATTGAAGTGGCAGGTAACACCCATATCAAGGATATAGTTCACCTCTTCATTCAGGACCTCAGCCGGCAGCCGAAAGGAAGGGACTTGGGTGCGGATAAATCCGCCGGCGGCTGCCTGATTGTCATACAGATCAACCTGATAACCCAGGGGCAGGAGGTCGCGGGCGACGGTCAAAGATGCTGGGCCGCCACCGATCAGGGCGATTTTCTTGCCGTTTTTTGCTGTCGGAACGCTCGGCAGGCGGTTTTTGATTGAATCCTTGTTGTCGGCAGCCACCCGTTTCAAGCGGCAGATGGCCACCGGTTCTTTTTCTATGCGGCCTCGCCGACAGGCCGGTTCGCAGGGCCGGTCGCAGATCCTGCCGAGGATGCCCGGAAAGACATTGGAAACCCAGTTGATCATATAGGCATCATCGTAACGACCGTCGCTGATCAGGCGGATGTACTCCGGGACGGGGGTATGGGCGGGACAGGCATATTGGCAGTCAATGACGTTGTGGAAATATTCAGGATTCTCTGTCTGAGTCGGTTTCACGGGATCATCCCTTGTCTGGAAAAAGAGAAGTTGGTAAAAAAGAAAGTACCTCTCAACAGTGTAGTATATTTGTCTGAAGATACATATAAGAATTTTTCTCTGTAGGAGGGCCTGGCAGTCCCTCTTCTCAGCCCTGGATTATGCAATGCAGATACTATTAACGACTGACATTTTCGGAGAGACCGGCCATGTTGGGGAGATCGCCGCCCGCCTTCAAGAGAGGGGGCATAGTGTTAAGATACTTAGCCCTTATGCGGAGCCACG
>JAUYSF010000108.1 GCA_030696435.1 Desulfoprunum sp.
TCTGTCGGATTATAGAAATTTTTTCTCAGATCAAGGCATTTTCGAAAATTAAGCGCAGCCATATAGTTGATATTGCGAGCATTGATTTTCGAAAATAACGCAGAGATGGGGAAAAAGGGCATAATCCGACAGGCTCCTAGAGATCGTGGCCAGAGTATGAGCCGTTGATAGATTTGTTGCACAGCGGAAAATCGGGCACGATTACCCCTCCGATCAAAGCCTCCAGCGCCGGCCAATTGAGCCAACTCGGATCACGAGGGAAATAGCGCGAAACAATACCGTTGGCTTCGAGATGGACATACGCAATTATTTCACCACGCCAGCCCTCAATAAAAGCCACGCCACTGCAGGCTTTCTCTAATATTGGAAATGCCTGCCAGATTTCCCCAGCCGGTAGATTTGTTAAAAATTGATCCAGTAATTCAAGAGAAACGAGGATCTCATCGCCGCGCACGCGCAAGCGACTGGACGAAGCACCTCCAGAGTAACTGGGGACAGTGACCACGACCTCGTCGTATGGCGCATAGGGCGCATCCCGGCGCAGATCCCAGCATTCGCCGCTGGCTCGGGCGACATAGCCGAGGGCGCCAATGTTTCTGACCGTATCGAGAGAGAGCATGCCGGTTGTGCGTAAGCGGTCCTGCAATGACGGGTATTCATAGAGCAGGGGCAGTAAGTCCTGCAACTCATGACGTAACTGCCGGGCAGACTGTTGCATTAGATTTATCTGCTCAGAGCCAATGTCATGGCTCACCCCACCTGGCACCACGACGTCCATCAACAAACGATGACCAAAGACCGCGGCGTTCTGGCGTTGCCAAAGCTCGCGCAGGCGACTGAACTGGATCTGGGCAAAGGCAAAACCGACATCGTTGCAGCAGGCACCGATATCCCCCAGATGATTGGCTATCCGCTCTCTTTCCGCAAGGATTGCCCGTATCGAAAGGGCCCGCCGAGGTACGGTGACACCGACTGCGGATTCGCAGGCCTGACAGGCCGCCCAGGAATGGGCGACCGTACTGTCGCCTGAAACACGTGCCGCAAGGCGGATGAGACCGGGAAGATCGCGTCCTTCCGCACACTTCTCGATGCCTTTATGGACGTAGCCAAGATGAGCTTCCAAGCTGAGAATGTCCTCACCGACTGCCTGGAAACGAAAATGACCGGGTTCAATAATCCCGGCATGAACCGGGCCGACCGGTATCTCATAGACCCCTTCACCTTCCGCTGGAATAAAAGGATACTCACAGTCCGGTGGCGTCTTTTCCTGGGGTGTTCCGGCCAACGGAAAATCTTTACGCAAGGGATATTGCTCGGCAGCCCAGGCCTGGTGACGCATCCAGCGACGCCCATCGGGGTGGCTGGTGAAATGAATACCAAACATTTCCTGCACGTAGCGTTCAGGCCGGTTGGCCGCCGGGTAAGCGGGGGTCTGCGAGGGAAGTTCTCCCTGTGCGTCAGGTACGGTTGTACGGATCAACAGATGGCCATTTTTACCGGCCAGCACGGCAGTGATATCTATCTGCGGTGGCCGGTGTTCTCCCCAGACGGCACACCAGCGAATATGGTTTGCCGCAGTCACTGCTGCTGCCTCTCCCCAGAAACGGGCCTCTATTGCCACGGCCAGGGCTGAGCCCTTGATGTCGGTCACCTCTGTTGTGGCGATACCGGCATTATTGAGCAAGCCTGGAATTGCACCGATATCCGGGGCTGCCATCTGCCCTTGGTGCTCCAATCTGTTCATAACACCCCCCGCCCGACAATCATGATAGTTGCCTGATTCAGCCATTGAGACAAGACAGTCGGAATGGATATACCGAGCCATAACACCAGGCCCAGATGCACCACAACCGGCCACATATTGGCGGTAACTGGTTGTTGGCCAGCCGGTGGCTCGCCATAGACCATGGGCTGGAGATTGCGAAACAGGCCGGCAAAGGCGACGGTCAAGCCGACAACAAGAGGTAATACCAGCCAGGGATAGCTCTTGATTGTGGCGGTAAAGAGCAAAAATTCACTGGTGAAGACCCCAAATGGCGGAAAGCCGGCGATGGCACAGGTACCAATAAGCAGTCCCCAGCCAACCAACGGCTGGGTCCGGATCAGACCGCGTATCTGACTTATGGCCTGGCTACCTGCAACATGGGCGGCATGTCCAACCGTGATGAAAATAGCCGATTTTGTCAGTGAATGGACAATCATATGCAAAAGAGCGCCAAAGGTGGCAAGCGGCCCGCCTATGCCAAAGGCAAAGGTCATCAGGCCCATATGTTCGATGGAGGAATAGCTGAACATCCGTTTGACATCTTTTTGCCGGTGGAGCAAAAGTCCGGCGACGGAAAACGACAGCATGCCAAAACCCATCATGAGATTTCCGGCAAGATGACTGCCAAGGGCCGGGTCGACCAGCATTTTGAAGCGGACAATGGCATAGAGGGCAATATTGAGCAGCAGGCCCGAAAGAATGGCCGACATCGGTGTCGGTCCTTCCGAGTGGGCATCCGGCAGCCAGTTATGCAAGGGGACCAGACCGACTTTGGTGCCATAGCCGACAAGCAGAAATACAAAGGCCAAGGCCATTACCCCCGAATCCATCTGGCCGGCATGCTCCTGTAAGACAGTCCAGAGCAAGCCCTCTTCTTGGCCGCTGAGTGTTTTTTCAGCGGCAAAGTAGACCAGAATAGTACCAAACAGGGCCTGCGAAATACCGACACCGCAAATAATAAAATATTTCCAACCGGCCTCAATGGATTCGCGGGTTCGATACCGACTGACCAGCAGGACTGTCGCCAAGGTAGCTCCTTCAATAGATACCCAGAGAACGCCGAGATTGTTGGTCGACAGGGCCACGAGCATGGTGAAAAGAAAGCCTTGATACATTGAATAATACAGTCTCATTCGCCCATCATCCACTCGCCCGATTTCCACCTCATGAGCCATGTAAGGTCCTGAAAAAACAGCGGTAGTCATACCGACAAAGGCATTCAACAAAATGAGATAGACATTGAACGCGTCAATATAGAACAGTTTACCGGCGGAAAGGATGGGACCATGCTGAAATACATCAATGGCCATAAACAAGGCAGTCGAAAAGGTGAGTATACTGATAACCAGATTAACGCCTCCTGCACACCGCCAGTGGCCGATGCCCCCTAACAATAAAATACCGAAAAGGGGGATGAGTAATGTCAAGCCAAGAGCGGTCATCTTTCGACCTCTGTCAGACGATTGAGGCGATCAGTATCGAGACTGCCGATCTCCGTGCGGATGTGAAAAAAGAAGACGCCAAAGAGAATAGCTGCGACGAGCACATCAAAGGCAACGCCCAGTTCTACGACCATCGGCATGCCATAGGTCGAGACAACAGCTGCAAAGAACAGCCCGTTTTCCATGGACATAAAGCCGACAACCTGGGTGACCGCCTTGCGCCGGGAAATGACGATCAACATGCCGATCAACACGACCGCCAGGGAAATCGCGATCGTGTTGCGGGTGGACAAAAGGGATAATGCCCGAATGGGCAGAGCAACATAGTAGCTGAACAGCACCAGACCGGCCGCGAAAAGCATAATCAAAGAAGGGTTGCCGATCACCTCAACTTCTCGATGGATATCAAGGCGAACAACCAGGTGCCGTAATTGGCCGGGAATAAAGAACACCTTGAGGAATAAGGTCAAAGCGGCAGAGATGAGCAGATGATATTTGCCGGAAATAAACGCCATGAGAACCGTTGCAGCAAACAACAACAAACCCTGCAGGGCAAAGACATTGATCAGACTGTCCAGGCGTACTTGTGCCAACATGAGAAAAGAAGACAACAGGATCAAAGCAGCCAGTGTCAAGACCAGCTGTTCTGGAAATGATAATGCGGTTATCAACATTCAACCCACCTCGAGGATAATGTGGCTCATCATTCCGAGCAGAGAAAGAATAAAGGCCAGGCCAAGAAATTGTGGTGCACGAAAGAGGCGCATCTTCGCTTGGACAGTTTCGGAAATCGCCAAAAGGGCTCCCAATACTAAGAGTTTACAGGCAACAGCAACTATGCCGACTAGAATATCTCCGGGAGCAAGTGTCATGGCCACCCCCCAGGGAATTACCAAATTCGCAATCAAAACGGAATACAGGGTGAGCTTGAGCATAGCGGCCCACTCCATCAAGGCAAGATGGCGACCACTGTATTCAAGAATCATGGCCTCATGAATCATGGTGAGCTCAAGATGGGTGGCCGGGTTGTCGATGGGTATGCGCCCTGTTTCGGCTATCGCCACGAGGATTAAGCCCATCGAGGAAAAGATGAGTGAGGGATACAGTATAAAATCAGACTGGACGAGATGAGAGATAACTGTTGATAAATTTGTACTGGAGGCGTTCATGGACAGGGTAAAAAAAGCCATGAGCAAAGCGGGCTCGGCAAGAGATGAGATCGTCACCTCCCGAGAAGAGCCCATACCGCCGAAAGCCGTACCAATATCCATCCCCGCCAGTGACAGAAAAAACCGGGCAAGGGCTAAGAAACCGACCAGCACAATAACGTCAGCCAGGGCGGCAGTCGGCAATTGCACCGAAACTATCGGCACAACAGAGACCGCAACAACAGTGACACTGAACACCACATACGGCGCCGCACGAAAGACAGGTGATGCCGTAACGGCCAGCAGCACCTCTTTTCTAGAGAGTTTGAGCAAATCTCGATACGGCTGCCAGGGGGCCGGCCCCTGTCTGTTCTGCAGCTTGCATTTCAGCCACTTGACCCAACCCGCCATAAACGGGGCAAACAGAACCACACAGAGGGTTTGCACCATCGCCAAGAGCCAGCCTGTCATACGATCACCCACAGCAGGAACAGTAAGGTAAAAAATGAATAGGAGAGGTAAACCCGAAGGTTTCCGCCTTGGATGCGAGATGTCCTCTCGGCTAATTTAAGTATGACCTTGCCTATGGGTAAATAAACCATCAGCCAGAGCCAGTCGCCCATCTGCAGAGAGTATCGAGGTCCTTTGCCCTGTTGGGCCGGTTCAACCTTTTCAGAAATAAACCAGAGAAAAGAGAAGATGCGGCGGATCGGCATGGAAAATGCGGCGGAGGAGTATTGCATACGGGCGTTCAGCGGACCGAATCCGCAATCCCAGACCGTGGCAATGCGTATACGATTGTCACGTTGCAGAGGATGGAGGAAGAAATAGACGATCAACCAACTCAGCAAAAGTCCGAGCAGGACAGAGAGAGCACCGTATGAGGCGGTCTGTTTTCCTATCGGTGTCAGCCATAACCAGCCATTGTTTGCTGCCTTGGCTAAACCGACACCCATGAGGTTTTCGGGTATGACATTGATTGCCCTCACCACCCAGGTAGGAAATATACCAAAACCCAGACAACAGAGAGCGAGTAGCACCTGGGCACACTGCATGCCAAAAGGCGATTCCTGCGCCTCCGCCACTTCAGTACTCCGCGGCCTTCCCAGGAAAATTACACCATAGACTTTGACAAAACAGGCGGCGGCCAGGGCCCCTGTCAGGGCAAGCATGGCCGAAGCGACTGGGAGCATCGCGCCGAGAATCCCGCTGCGCAGGACCGTGCCCTGCAGTGCCGCCTGAAAGGTCAACCATTCCGAGACGAAGCCGTTAAACGGCGGGAGGGCCGATATACTGATACAGCCGACCAGAAAACAGGTCGCAGTCACGGGCATTCTCCTGATCAGCCCGCCCATCTTTTCCATATCATGCTGCCCGCTCTGCTGCAAGACCGCACCTGCCCCCAAAAAGAGCAAACCCTTGAAGAGGGCATGGTTTAAGCAATGGTAGGGGGCGGCGATTAAGGCCAAAGCGGCGATT
>JAUYSF010000282.1 GCA_030696435.1 Desulfoprunum sp.
TTCCAGTTTTTCGATTTTGAGCTGCTCTTTTTCGTGTTCTTTACGTTCGGTTATATCTCTGGTTATGCCATAGTACCCGGTAATTGTGCCCTGTGCGTCACGCTCGGGTCTGGAACATATCTCCGCCCATAGCCACCTGCCATCTTTGCATCGGTGCCGTGCTTCGAAAGTTTTTGTCTCTGCCATCCTTCCGAGTAGCTCGTCCTCTTGCCGCTGTCGAGCAATCTTCTTGAGTGATGCGATCCCTTCTTCATCAAACAATTCAAAGACATGATGGCCAATAATTTCATCAGCCCTGTAGCCACGCAGTCGCTCGTCCGCCGGACTGATATAGGTGAAACGGTAATCGCTGTCAACTCGCCAGGCCACATCGGTTGCATTCTCCGTCAGCAGGCGGTAGTGGGCCTCGCTCCGCCCTAGCGCCTCCTCGGTCTGCTGGTGTTCTGCAATCTCACGCGCAAGTCGATCATTTGTCTGTTGCAGTGTATCGTTTGCCTCGGAAAGTTGTATCGTCCGTTCGGCCACCAGCTTTTCCAGGAACTCATTCCTGTCCACCAGTTCCTTCATTGGATAGACTTCGCCCTCGCGGACCAGATAGTAGGGAATTGATATACTGCTGTGCGAGATTTTCCAGCCTGCGGATTCCTTGCGGAAGATCAGGACCAGGCGGGCTGTTTCTCGTGATAGGATGTGATCTTTGATTGGCAGGTGGATGGTGAAGAAGCCGGTTGTGACTGCGATCGTCTCGGCCAATGACTGGATGGCCAAGTCCTTGAGTTCGATGCGGATCGGGTCTTTGATTTGGGCAAAGTCCTGGCGGGTAATCGCGACCCATTCTTCCCGGTTTTTGACCAGAAAATCCCCGCCTCCGGTAAAACCGGAAAAGTCCTCGCTGAAATGGGTGGTGAGCCGATCATCACGGGATGCGTACATCCGTAGGTAGTCGTCAAAAAGCTGTCGGATTATTTGGTCGTCGTTTGCGTTCATTGAGTGGAGTGTGTCTTTTGTAGTACGATTCAGGAGAGTATATAGAAAACAAAGAAACACTGTCTTCTGTATGCTCAAGCCGGATTCACCTTCATTTATGATGATATCACATTTGCCGGGTTTTTCAAAAATTGTGATCGGTCAAAAAGTCATCATCCAAAAACCCGTCTCCAAAAAAGAACCGACTGTCAAGATCCGGGAGGCCTTGGAGAGTATGAAATCAAGATGCCGTTATTTTTGAAAATACCGGTAGAAGCCAAGGCATTACTCATCAATAATATGCGTTGCAGCAGAAGTAACGCCGGGGTAGGATTTTGTTGTGGTTTAAATAAGCTAATGGAACGGTGTTTGGCTCATGCTTGAACAGGATGCACTCATACAGAGCCTGGATACTTCGGTTCTTTTCAAGGATGTCAGTGCCGAGGAGGTGGAGCGGATTATCACCTTCGCTCATTGGCGGACAGTCGAACAGGGGCAGTATGTCTATCGGCAGGGTGATAATGACTGCCATTTTTATATCGTCGCACACGGTGAAGCAGAACTGACCATGAATGTGGCCGGGGGCGAGCAGTTCCTGATCGGTCATATCGGCCCGGGAGGGCACTTCGGTGAAACCGCTCTCCTCACCAACAGCAGTAACAGCCTCAATGCCCGGGCCCTGACCAGCCTTTCTCTGCTCTGCTTCGATGCTGACACCTTCAACTCGGTGTTGCTTGCCAATCATATCATTCAGCGCCAACTCAGCATCGCCCTGGCCAGACGCCTGAGGTTTTCTTTTCATGACCATGCGAAAGCCCTGACCAGAGCAAAAAGCAATCGCAAGAGTTCTGAACATAGCTTGGACCCGACGTTTCTTTCTGGACCGACATTTTCAGCAGAAACGGCCAAACTTTCTATGGCTAGGGGCTTGGAAGATCAGCCGACCGAATCCACTATTGCCAGGCAGATAATGACCGCGGTTAGGCGATTCAGCAGTACCCTTGATCCAGTGCTTATCACCGGTGAAACCGGTACCGGTCGCCGCATGGCCGCCTACGAGATTCACCAGGCCAGTGCCTACAGGAGCGGGCCTTACCTGGAAGTCGATATTCGAAATTTTGATTCCGGCCAGCTCGAAGTGGAGCTTTTCGGTTACGAGCGAGATTCTTTCGCCTTCTCGCAGATTGACCAACTCGGAGCTTTCGAACGACTACAGGATGGCACTGTAGTCCTGTACAACGCTGAGAATATGGAGCCGGATTTCCAGCGTCAGCTGGTTAGCATTATCAAAAAAGGCTTTTTCAGCAAAGTGGCCGGGGACAGCAAAGTGGCGCTCCGCTCTCGGCTGATCCTTATTTGCAAGGATACACCCAGGCTGCAGGACGGCCATAATCGCTTGCTGCCTTCCCTGTATGCCCTGGTGGCAAATCAACATTTCCGGATGACTCCTCTTCGGGGGCATCGCCGGGATATTCCGCGATTGGTCCAGTATTATCTCAAGCGATACAGCCTGCAGTACGGCAAAACCATCAATCAGGTGGACGATCAGACGCTGGGAAAATTCATGAACTACGACTGGCCCGGCAATCTGACCGAAATGGCCAGCGTGCTGCAGCGGGCAGTCATCCTCGGCAGTAATAATGAGCCCCTCAGTAGTCAGATTCTACTCGGAGTACCGAGATCGGAAGGGAAATGGGAGTTCAATCTGCTGCGGTTGCATGGAATTCGCACGTTTATCACTGGCCGGCTCTTTCCGGAGCTTCCGAGGGCTCTCGTCGGGGTTGGCCTCACGCTTGTACTGATTGCCTTGTTCTTCGGGCCGGCCAACGCCGAGAAAAATATCGGTCTCACCCTCAGTTGGGTGGTGGGCTGGCCTCTGCTGATTTTCTCTTTCTTTTTCCTGGCTCGGACCTGGTGCAGTGTCTGCGGTCTGTCGGTACCCGGTTGGCTGGCACAAACAGTCTTCAGGCCTGAACGACCAACTCCGCAGTTCATCAGGAAGTATTCCGGCTGGATCATGACCTTGCTCTGCATTCTCCTGTTCTGGATCGAGACAACCTGGAATGCCTACAAATCACCACACCTCACAGCCTGGATTATCTCCATCATCACGCTGAGCTCGCTTTTTTTCAGCATGTTCTTCAAACGAAGGGTCTGGTGCCGGTATCTCTGTCCGCTGGGCGCCATCAATGCCATTTTCGCCATGCCGTCTATCCTGGAACTGCGGTCGAATACCCATATGTGCATGAACCGTTGCAGCGACCATGTGTGTTATACCGGTGATGACGGTGCTGCCGGCTGTCCGATGTTCCGGCATCCTTTCCTGGTGGATAACAATCGGGACTGCATCCTTTGCGGACAATGCATCAAGAATTGCAAGCTGGACTCAATTCATCTCAATCTGCGTCTGGCTCCCCAAGAACTGTGGAATCTGCAGTCACCGCGTCTGGAGGACAGCTTTCTGGTGGTCAGCCTGGCCGCCATTTTTTATCCGTTTGCCATCAATCAGAAGTATCCCGGTTTTGTCGAAAGCTGGAGCGAAACCCTGCATGCTATTGGTCTTCCCCACAGTCCGGCCCTGGCTTCGAGCATATTCTTTTTTGGCTGTATCATTATCTATCTGAGTGGCTACGCGATGATGTCGCAGATCATGGCACGGATCACCGGTAATAGCTGGAAGGCGACTGCCTCAATCCTCGGTTACGGTATGATTCCCCTGGTGCTCGGTGCTTTTATGGCCGCCCACTTGGAAATCTTTGTCGGTAGCCTCCAACTGCTGCCGGCCAACATCCTCGATATTATTGGTATTGGCGGGGATTACGGTTCCAACAGGATCATGAATCGTGACGCTACCTTCGTTCTCCAGGCCATTACGGTATTCGGCGGACTGATTGCCGCACTCTATGCCTCTCAACGTATCATCAAACGACTGCTGATAGCGCGCCAATATTCCCTGAAGATGTTTGCGGTGTCGGCATTTCTACTCTGCCTTTCTGCTGTTGCCTATCTCTGGCTCGTATAAGTCAAGATGCCAAGTATTTAAGGATAAGCTGCTGATATCATAAAAAAGTAGTAACTATTCAGCGAATTAAATCGCTATCGAAATCGGGATCGAAATCGAATCGAGTTCGCAAAAAGTATAGCAGTTTCAGGGAAAGTGCGACTGCGACTCAGAATTCGCTGCACCGGAAGACTCAATCCGATTTCGATAGCGATTTCGATCCCGATGGATTCAATGACAGCAACCTGAACAGTTACGTTGTCGTTTCGGTTATCGCTCAAAGCCATGTGCTCCAAAAGCACTTGCCCGAGCTGTTGAAACTGGATACGATTGAACGACAATGTCAATGCCGATGTATGGTTTTCCCGGCCTCAAGCCGGGAGACTATTTAAGAAAACAATCATCATCTCAGAGAGAATACCATGCGAGAAAACGTCTATTTTATCGAAGCCTCTGATAACGAACGAGATGAGATCCTTTGTGATAAGCTCAGGGATCTCATACAGGCTGAAGACCTGCTCGGATTTGTGGCCGACAAAGACATCGCCGCCCTAAAAACCCATTTCGGCGAATCTCTGAAACTCGGATATCCGCGACCGCTCTATCTGAAGATGCTTGGAGAAGAGGTTAAAAACAAGGGAGGCGCCCCTTTTCTGACGGAGACTTCAACGCTCTATAAGGGGAAACGGGACAATGCCATCAAACATATTGCCCATGCTCATAGCCAGGGGTTTGATTTTGCCTCTACCGGGATGCCCATCATTATGGCGGATGGTCTTTTTGGTGACGAGGAATACGATGTTTCGATAAAGGGGAAACGCTATCAATCCGTCCACATCGCCGCGCTCTTTGCCAAATGTAATGCCTTGGTGGTGGTGTCCCATTTTACCGGCCACCTTGCCGCAGGTTTTGGCGCAACTTTGAAAAATCTGGGAATGGGCTGCGCCAGCCGAAAAGGTAAGATGGAGCAGCATTCCACTGCCAAGCCAAAGATCGTCAAAAAGAACTGCACCGGATGCGGTATCTGCGCTAAGTGGTGTCCCCGGGACGCCATCACCCTGGTGGATGAGCGGGCGGTAATCAATGCCAAAGAATGTATAGGATGTGGCGAATGCCTGGCCATGTGCCGGTTTGATGCCGTCAAATTCAACTGGGGGGCAACCTATGAAGACCTTCAGAAAAAGGTTGTTGAACATGCCATGGGCGTGTGCTCGCTGTTTCAGGGAAAAAGTCTGTTTGTCAATATTGTTACCCGAATTTCCAAAGACTGTGACTGCATGGGCCATACATATGAAAAGATAGCCCCGGATGTCGGGATTCTTGTTTCCCGGGATCCCGTTGCCGTGGATGTGGCTTCCCTGGATCTGGTTGAGAAACGTGCCGGCAAGGTGCTCTCACAACTGGCCTATGACATCCCTTATCGGGTTCAACTTGATTATTCAAAGGAACTTCACTTTGGCAATCCGGACTATGAATTGATTACATTTTGATCCCCGGCAACGCACGACGACGAGATCCACCTTTTCTTTTATAGAGTACGACTTACAGTATGAAAAAGTAACACGATGAAAGACACTTTTTGAGTGTCCATTGCACCAACTTAAAACCGGCTGGGGGGAATACGGTCCCCCAGTAGAAACTGAAAATGGATGATCCCATTTTTCGCTCAGCTCATATCTTTTGCACATCGGACTCGCCATAACACCCATGAAACTCCTCTTTGATTTTTTTCCGATCCTGTTTTTTTTCATCGCCTATAAATTTTTCGATATCTATGTCGCCACCGGGGTTGCCATTGCCTCCACCTTCCTGCAGGTTGCCATTTCGTGGATCAGGACCCGCAAGGTAGCGACTATGCAACTGGTGACTCTAGCAATCATCATCGTCTTTGGCGGTCTGACGCTCTATCTGCACGACGAACAGTTCATCAAATGGAAGCCTACCGTTATCAACTGGCTCTTCGGAGGGGCTTTTCTGATCAGCCATATTTTTGGCCAGCAGACCGCCATTGAGCGGATGCTGGGCGCCAATCTAAGCCTGCCCAAGCAGGTATGGCGACGCCTGAATCTTGGCTGGGTAATCTTTTTTCTGAGCTTGGGAGGGGCGAATCTCTACGTCATGAGCCACTTTAGCCGTGACGCTTGGGTAAACTTCAAGCTCTTTGGCATGCTCGGACTCACCGTGCTGTTCATCGTGCTACAATCCTTCTATCTCTCACGCTATATGGTAGAGCCAGCAGCAAAGGATAGTGACACGTTTTTGTGAGCATAATTCCGGGTTCAGTATTTCCTGCAGATATTCATTTTTCCTGCCATCCTTCTCGTCCTTCAGGGCAGACCTACTGAGTCAGCCAGAGAATGTTGGATGGCATCTTTGAGCTTCTGAAGGCTATAGGGTTTTTCCAGAAAGACTTGGGGGTGTTCGGAATGGCTCCCGCCCATGACCTCCTCCTCACTGTAACCACTGGCCAGGATTACCGGAATACGGGGAGCGATTTGCCGCAGAGTAGCCAAAGTCTCCAGGCCGTTCATGCGGGGCATGGCATAATCAGTCAGTACGAAACGGATTTCATCCCTGTGTTGTTGAAACACCTCCACGGCTTCAACACCATCCCTGGCGCTGAGCACTTTAAAACCCAATTTCTCCAATACCATACTGGTTATTTCCCTAACTATCTCGTCGTCATCAACCAGCAGTACCGT
>JAUYSF010000263.1 GCA_030696435.1 Desulfoprunum sp.
CAAGGAGAGAGGTAATATGAAAAAACAGATGTTGATTATACTGACTGTGGGCTTGGTTGTCTCATCCGGCAACGCCTGGGCGGGCGAGCATCGTATCGGCCTAGGTGCCAACTAATGGGTGGCTATGGATGATATTGATAAGGAGGGGGTGGATAATGATGGTTTTTCCTACCTGGCCAGTTATCAGTATTGGTGGGTGGATTTTGTCGGAGTGGAGTTGAATATGGA
The DNA here is from genome assembly GCA_030696435.1 of Desulfoprunum sp. Lineage (GTDB taxonomy): Bacteria > Desulfobacterota > Desulfobulbia > Desulfobulbales > Desulfocapsaceae > Desulfoprunum. Next base: position 229 of record JAUYSF010000263.1, read on the forward strand.
GATTCTCCCCGACCGATTTGGTGAATCAGCCTACGCCCCCGAGGCCTATTTGCTGCTTGGTAAGGCCATCTACGGAGGTGTGGGCATGGGGCTTGTACGTTCCGATGGCAGCTTTGCCGATGATCCGTTTTACGCCTTCAGGGTGGGGCTGAATCTCGAACTCCTGCCCAGCATCTTTGTTGACATATCGGCTAACTATCGCTTCAACGATACGGTTCAACTCAAGGGCGATGACACGAACATCGACACCGATTCGGTCTTCCTCGGTGCGGCCCTTCGGTTCGGGCTGTAAGTCTAATTCCAAATCAAGCGTTAGCTTTACCGGGAAAACCCTTATTTCAGCTTGATAAGATTGGTCACCCTTTTTACGCCTCTTACTGAATAGGCGATCTCCGAGGCCTTTTTAATCTGCGCGCCGGTTTCCACGGCACCTGTGAGGGTGACCTCGCCGCCAACGGTTGCAACAAAAACGGTAAGGCCGTTTAATGCTTCATTGGCCAGCAATGAGGTCTTAATCTGGGTAGTGATGGTTGCGTCATCGACCACCTCTACTTGTCCTGCACTTCTCCCGACTGGCGTGCAACAGGATGCCAGCAGGCAGGCGCACAGCACCATGAGAAGAGGAAAGAGAATTCGCTTAAATTTGGCCATGGCTGTACTCCCTTTGGTTAAGGTGTGAAGTTGCAAGTATATATATCTCTTGCACATGAAGGCAATATGAGATCGTTTTCTGAAACCCTGGCTCTGCCGCCACCTGACAATGATATCCGCCGGGAATATCGGCAGCTTATTCTCGAAATTGATCTGTGCGTGCAGGACTTGACGACCGGACGTCTGGCCGGGTTCTGCAAATGCCGTCCGGGTTGTTCGGCCTGCTGCATGGCCTTCAGTGTCCTGCCCCTTGAGGCGGCCTTGCTTGTCGAAGCCCTGGTTGACCAAGCCGAGTCGAGCGGCCGGCAGGATCAACGGTGTATTTTTCTGCGGGACGACCTTTGTCGCCTGTATGTCTGGCGGCCGGTGATCTGTCGTACCCAGGGTATGGCCCTTGCCTATATCGATGAGGCCACACAGACCATTGAGGTTTCCGCCTGCCCCCACAATTTCCCGGATGATGCCGCGTTCGAGCACGACGATCTGCTCTTTATGGACCCGTTCAATGAGCGCCTGGCCGATCTGAACCTGCGCTACTGTCGTCAGAACTCCTTGGTGCCTGAGCGCAGGCTCGCCCTCGCCGATTTCTTCTCTTGGCAGGGTTGACGTTTCTCCTAATCAAACTCCTTCAACACATACTCCAGCGATTTTTTCTGCGGCCCACTACCTTGATCCTTCTTCGGGTAGCCGAGAGGGATAACGGCCATGAATTCTCCCTTGTTTTCACCGAGAAACGCTAAGACCTCGTCTTTTATCAGATAGAGGATGCCGAGCCAGACACTGCCAAGGCCAAGGGATGTGGCGGCCAGGAGCAGATTCTCAACCGCTGCGGCGGAGCTCTGTATCTCCATGGTGCGGAAAAAATCCCGTGATTGCTCATGTTCCAGATTGAAGAGCTCGCTGCCGTGGGCGATGAGGCTGCCGGTGTTGCTGACGCTGATGACAATCGGGGCGCTGGCCAGACATCTGGAAGCCATTCTCAGAATTGCCGAGGAAGGTTTGGGGAAATCATTGGCCCTGGCGGCTACCAGGTGCGACAGCTCCAGCCGCTTTTTCTCTCGCAGCACGACGAACCGCCATGACTGTTGATTGTGGGCGGAGGGCGCCTGGTTGGCCGCATCGAGGATGATCTTGATCAGCCCATCGCCGACCGGCAGATCCTGGAACTGGCGGATGCTGTGCCGTCGGTAGATGGTATCGAGGGTTTCGTTCGTAATCGTGCTGTTCATCTGTCCACCTGTAGCTGGAGCTCAGGCCGAGTGCGGCAAGAGCAGGTCTATCTCAAGAAAAACAAAAGTGAACTATACCAGATGTCTATTCCTTGTGAAACCGCTTACTGGCAACTATAAACCAGATCAGGGCGATTCCCTGCAGGCCGAGCATCATGGCAAACCCGGTCTTGATCCCGAGATCAGAGAATGTACCGTTGTCACCGGCCGGCCAGAGATCGATAATAGCCCCGATTGCCCATTGGCCGATGAAGGCGGCAACGAAGACCAGCAGGTTGACGGCGGTGGTCACCCGTCCCGACAGCTGGACCGGGAAACTCTGCGACAGGGTGGCATAGGTGAGGATGCCCGATGTGCCGAAGAAGCCGAAGGCCAGCCAGAGTGGCATGATCCAGGAGTCTGTATGGCAGACGATCAGGAGCTGGACCAGCATGAAAAGGCCCATGCCGGACACTGCCGTAGTCAGGACGGATATGCCGAGTCGATGCAGGCGCTCAGCGGCTGTCCCGAGAATGATAAAGCCTGCTATCATGGCCATGGCAACCCAGAACAGCACATCGGCTGC
>JAUYSF010000303.1 GCA_030696435.1 Desulfoprunum sp.
GCAGCCCCGGCCGGATTGATGAAGGTGATGGTGAAATCGGTATCGATGGCCAGCACCGGGGTAGGTAAGGTGTTGAGATTTTCGATCTTCTCCTCCGCCACCTGCTTCTGCTTGACCTCCTCGGTCATATCGAGAACAAACTCAAGCGCACCCTTGATATTGCCCTTGGCATCCTTGATCGGTGCGCCGGTGTACTTGATCGGGATGATCACCCCTTCCGCCGGACGGGCTATGGTCTGTTCGGTCACCACCGAATCGGTCCGCATCGCCCGGCCACAGGCGCACTTCTCGGTTTTGCAATGGGGCGTCTTAAACAGGTCATAGCATTTCTTGCCGATGACCTCATCCGGGGTTTTGCCGAGAACAGCAGCCCCGGCCGGATTGATGAAGGTGATGGTGAAATCGGTATCGATGGCCAGCACCGGGGTAGGTAAGGTGTTGAGATTTTCGATTTTCTCATCCGCCGCCTGTTTCTGCTTCAATTCTTCGGTCATATCGAGAATATACTCGAGGGCACCGGTGATATTGCCCTTGGCGTCCTTGATCGGCGCGCCGGTATATTTGATTGGCACGATGACCCCATCTTTTGGCCGGGCAATGGTCTGCTCGGTCACCACCGAGTCGGTTTTCATCGCTCGGGCGCAGGCACATTTTTCGGTCTTGCAGTGCGGTGTCTTAAAAAGGTCGTAGCATTTTTTGCCGATCACCTCGTCAACCGTCAATCCGGCTATAGCGGCACCCGCCGGATTCATAAAGGTGATGGAAAACTTGGTGTCAATCTCCATGATCGGCGTGGGGATGACATCAAGGTCTCTGGACAGCTGTCGCAGCCGCGCTTCGGTGGCCTTCTGGCCGCTGATATCGCTGAGCGTCACAAATGTCGCGTCACCGCCGTTCATCGGTACGGCCTTACTGGTGAAAAAAGCAATGCTTTGCTCACCATTCTTATAGATCACCTCGGTCGAAACCGGTTTTTTGATCCGCCTCGATTTCTCAGCGGGGCAATCCTTGGTCCCGCACAGCTGCGTGGGACATGCCTCTTCGCAGGTCATCCCGGCAGCAATCGCATCATTGGTAAGGTTGAATCGCGTGAGGAAGGGCTGATTGGCCCAGGTGATCTTTTTCTTCTCATCGATGAGATAACTGGGCTCCAAAAGCAACTCCAACCATGCCATGTCTTGTTCCGTATTTGCTATCCTTGGCTTGCTTTCCATATTCTGCTTCTCCTGAGATTATTTTTCCGGAAGATTGATGGTTTCTTTTTCCTGACAAACTGGATAAGGCCCTTAGAAAACATGTAAATAATTTTTCTAAGGGCCTCATTTTTTCCTTTAAGCCGTGACCACTTCGAGATGATTTCGGATCAGATTGTGAATGTTGACGACCAGCACATGTTCCATTCTTTTATCTTCCTGTTCAAATACGATCAGCCGGTCAAGGGTATCTTTTCTTTTAGCCAGATCCTTTTTCAGCGATGTGGTGGATTGATATTGTTCCTGTTTGTAAATCGTCACAATTCCATCCACCTCTAACGCAATTGTGGTCGACTGGGTTCGGCAGATAATGAGCTTCTGCTCCCCAGGTTTTGGTTGCCCGTCCGTATAGCCATAAAACTTGCGCAGGTTAACCACCGGCACCACCAGCCCCCGCAAGTTAATTATCCCGCTTTTATAGCTGCTTTCTCCAGGCAATCCCAACACTCCTGCTCTTTCGATGATTTCCTGGACATCTTTCAACTGCACCGCCATATGTTTGCCGACGCTGAAAACCAGATAGCAGTTTTCGGTGATGAGATGATGGGCGCTGGTGGTTAAAGGTTCTTTTCTCTTGATCTTCGGAACCTCGACATTGTTGCTCAAGCGGGCCAGGGTCTTCAGTTCATCGGCGTGGCCGTGCATCAGGTTGTCCATATTGAGCAACATGATGTTACTCCCATCCTTTTTTTGATAAATTCCCGAGATCGATGCATTTCCACCGCTCCCAAGTGGTAGAATCTCATCCTCGGCAATGGCCTCGATTGCCTGCACTTCTTCAACAATAAGACCCACTGAAAATGAATTATCCGAAACCACGAGAACCCTGGTCTTTTCGCCCATATATTCGTCATCCGAGACGCCCGGTCCGGCAAGCAACCTTCGTATGTTCAGCACCGGAATGGTTCGTCCCCTGAGGGTCAGGGAACCATCAATAGTGCTGTGTTTGAAAAGATCTTGAAGGGAGCCGCTGAAAGACGGATTCTTCTCCTCGACACCGCCGCGATACATCTGATTAATGGCATCGAAAAAGGTTATCTCCTGGATGTATTCAACCGGAATTCCATATAATTGCCCGGCAAAATGGAAGATCACATGCCGGGAATACCGAGTTTCCCTGGTCTCCTTATGGTCGTTTGGCAATGACTCGCCGATTTCCTCCAGTTCGATAGCATTATCTGGAAAGAGATTATTGAGATCGAGCAGCTCCACGGTTCTTCGGCCTTTTTTCAGGGTGATGAGCGAGGAAATGATCTTGTCGTCGGTTTGCAGGGTGCTGTCCACCTTGCGGATATCCGCTGGACTGGCCGCAAACACCTCTAGGATATCATCAAAGAGCAGGCCGTAGCGACGATGGAAAAGCTTCACCACGGCCACCTTGGCATCATCGTCATACCCATGCCCGACAAGCCCCAGCCTTTTCTTCATATTAATGAGCGGAATGACTTCATCGCGAAGGTGCATAATGCCTTCGACAAAATCGAGACTGGCGGGCAGCCGTTGAACCTGTCCGATGACCGGGGTCGCCTCGGCAACGCTTTCCGCCTTCAGGGCGATTTCCAACCCCTCCGACCTGTCGAGGAGAAAAGACGCAAATAACTGTTGCTGGGGCATCGCCATATTCCTTTTGTGAAAATCATTGAACGTATCCGGTCCTTTTACGAATTACCGCTTCCCGGAAATGTGTCAAGCGGCAGAGGCATGGTGTTAACGCCTCCGCTGAGGGGCCGGATAACGCTGCCGACAAACCCGCCATCGGCAATCCGTGCCGTAATGCGATTAGTTCATTGTGTACTAAAAAAGTCTCATGTGTCTACGAAAATGTTTAACATAAAAATGTTTGACACAACCTCGTGACAAAAACGTGAAGGAAGTCTTCTGGTCGCCGGACCTGTATTTCCGCGGCTTCTCCGGTCGGTATGTCCATGCAGCGTGCTACCTCGAAACGTTAGCAAATAATGCACTACAGAGTAGTAGCAAATAATGCGTCATGTTTTCAGTTGGCTGTCATTGAATCCATCGGGATCGAAATCGCTATCGCTATCGAAATCGGATTGAGTCTTCCGGTGCAGCGAATTCTGAGGTCACAGCCGCACTTACCCTGAAACTGCTATGATTTTTGCGAACTTGATTCGATTTCGATCCCGATTTCGATAGCGATTTTCAGATATTTGCAGACCCAGCACCTACCGATTATCCTCCTGGGGAGCTATAAAAAAGGTTGCCCTTGAAGGGCAGTTTGAAGATAATGAAAAAGAAGGTCAGGAGAAGAGTGCCCTCTCAGCCGGTGAATACCGCTCTTGGGAAGAACCGTGCCGGTCGCAAGCCTCCACCGGACAACGATATTTCACTCCGCTTGCCTTCCTCTTCCTGTATCTCCCGATGATGTTGTCTGGCGATTGGCCATTCCGGTCCTTCTTTTTTGCATGCATTGATGGCTGAGACGATGCCGATATGCCATAAAGCGAAGGGGGCGGCCAACGGTTTTATCTCCTCACGTACAACCTGAGGACAACCTGGCACTACCACATTCAATTCGAATACTGACATGAATAAAATTATAATTGTTGATAATCCGGATACCTGGAAGATCAAGGTGGCGGATCTGGCGATCATCTCCTCCTATGACTATCTCACCAACCCGGACTGGGCCAAGAGCAAAAATCTCAGGGTCTTCAATCTCAGCAAGTCGTACAGCTATCAGTCGAAGGGCTATTATGTCTCCTTGCTGGCCGAGGCCCGCGGTCACAAACCTATCCCGACCGTGAAAAACATCCTCGATGTGCAGAAACCCTTTGTCATCAAGCTGATGTCCGAGGACTTCGACGGCCTGATCCAGCGGCGGCTGAAAGACCTGCGCTCGGACGAGTTCACCCTCAGCGTCTATTTCGGCCGTAATCTGGCGGAGAAGTATGACGACCTCAGCAATCTCCTCTACCGGATGTTCCGGGTGCCCTTTCTGCGGGTCAAGTTTATCCGTGGCAGCCGCTGGTATATCCAGAGCATCAGAACCATCTCGACCAAGGATATCCCTGAAGGGCATTTCCCCTTCGTCTTGCAGCGGGCCGAGGAATATTTCTCGCGCAAGCGCTACGATTCGGAAAAAAAATCAAAGCATATCGGTCGGTATGCCCTGGCCATCCTCTACAAGGAAGACGATCCGGCCCCGCCGTCCGACAAAAAGGCCATCCAAAAATTTGTGCATTACGGCGAAAAGGCCGGCTTCGAGGTGGACGTGATCTCGGTCAAGGACTACAGCCGGCTCCTGATGTACGACGCTCTCTTTATCCGCCAGAATACCCATGTCAACAACGAGACCTTCCAGTTCGCCCACCATGCCCAGCGTGAGGGCATTGCCCTGCTCGACTATCCCGACTCGATCCTCAAGATCAACAACAAGGTCTATCTTGCCGAACTGCTGCAATCAGCCGGGGTGGCGACCCCGAAGACCATGATCGTACACCGGCGCAACCGCCATTTGGTCGAGTCCACCCTCAATCTGCCCTGTGTCTTAAAACTCCCGGATTCGACCTTTTCCTTCGGAGTAAAAAAGGCCGGGACCAGGGAAGAGCTTGAGGAAATCATTGAGACCATGTTGAAAAAATCCGAGCTGCTCATCGCCCAGGAATACTGTTTCACCGAGTTTGACTGGCGGATCGGCATCCTCGACGGCGAGCCGCTGTTCGCCTGCAAATACCTGATGGCCAAGGATCACTGGCAGATCTACAACTGGGAGGCTAAGAAGAAAAACGAAATCGGCGGCGGCTTCGAGAGCGCCCGTCTGGCCGATGTACCGCCGGCCGTTCTCAAGATTGCCATGAAGTCGGTGAAGAGCATCGGTCGTGGCCTGTATGGTATCGATATTAAGCTGGTCGATGGTCGGCCGATCGTCATCGAGATCAACGAGAATCCGAATATGGATGAAGGTGTCGAGGATCTGGGGGAGGGGGATATCGTCTACAAAAAGGTCATCAATGCCTTTCTCATGCGGATTGCCGAACGCACCGGAGGGGAAATATGAGCACTTCTCTGCAGCTGTTTGAGGGATTTGGTGTTGAACTGGAATATATGGTGGTGGATCGTGAGACGCTCGATGTCCGGCCGATTGCCGACCTGCTGTTTTACGATTTCAGCGGCACCCAGGTCTCGGATGTGGATAACGGCCCGATTGCCTGGTCAAACGAACTGACGGCCCATGTCGTCGAGGTCAAGACCAACGGTCCCACCTCTGATCTGTATCAGGCATCACAAGATTTCCACAGCAATATTGAGGTGATCAACAGGATACTCGCTCGACACAACGCTATGCTGCTGCCCGGCGCGGCCCATCCCTGGATGGACCCGCTGCGGGAGATGGTGCTCTGGCCGCACGATGCGCACGAGATTTATGCTCTCTATAATACTATCTTCGATTGCCGCGGCCATGGCTGGGCCAATCTGCAGAGCACCCATCTCAACTTGCCGTTTGCAGGAGATGCGGAGTTTGGCCGGTTGCATACCGCCATCCGCCTGTTGCTGCCGCTGATGCCGGCTCTGACCGCCAGTTCGCCGATCCTTGATGGTGGACCGACCGGCTGGCTTGATTCGCGGCTCAAGGTTTATCTGCACAATCAGGACCGGCTGCCATCCCTCACCGGTCGCTTGATTCCCGAGGCCGTTTGCAGCGAGAGGGAATACGAGCAGCGGATCTTTGCGCCGATTATGGCGGCCATCAGTCCCTTTGATCCAGAGGGAATCATGGACAAATATTTCCTCAATGCCCGCGGGGCGATCGCCCGATTCGACCGGGGGGCCATCGAGATCAGGATACTCGACATCCAGGAATGTCCGCTGGCCGATTGCGGTATCGCCCGCTTGATTATCGAGACCCTGCGGGAGCTGGTAGAGGCGAGCTGGTCGGATTTTGCCTTG
>JAUYSF010000304.1 GCA_030696435.1 Desulfoprunum sp.
GGGGGGAAAACGAGTCAATAACAGCGAATAACGTGAGAAGAAGGTAGGACATCTTCAAGGAATTGCAAGATTGATGATCCCGGAGACAGGTGATGGACCAAGCCGGCTAGATACGCCCTTCGTCTCAAGTGAATTACTTCAATTCCGATCGTGGCACGCCCGGCAGCCTTCTTCTCTTGCCGTTGATCACCACAATACCTGCGGCAATGAGGGCTATGGAGGCCAAGAGATGCGGAGTCAGGGGTTCTCCGAGCAGGACCACCCCGAAAAACACCCCGGAGATCGGCATGATGAAGACGAATGAGTGCAGGGCCGTGGCCCCGTATTTGCGGAGCAGGGTATTCCAGGCGATAAACCCGAAGGAGGCCGTGACGAGCGCCTGATAGAGCAAGGCCATCGCCACGGAATTGTCAACAAAGCGCACCATCCCCCCGTCCCAGACAAAACCGGCCAGCAGAAAGCAGGGAACGGCCAGAAACATGGGATAGAGCGAGATGATCAGCGGATGGATAGTGCTGGAGATCCTTTTGACATAAACAGCGCTCGTGCCCCAGATCAACACGGCGCAGAAGATGATCAGATCGCCCGTCTGAATCTCGGAGGTTACGCCCTGCCTGTCCAATACCACGAACAGCACCCCGCAAAATCCGAGAATGATCCCTACCACCTTTCTGCCGGTTATAGTATCGCCCGGGATAAAACAATGGGCGAGGTCCAGTACCACAAAGGGCAGAAGGTTGCCAATCAAGGTACCGCGAGAGGCGGTTGTCAGATTCAGGCCCAGATAAAACAGGGCAATCTGAGCGACAAAAAACAGGGAGAGGATAAAAAGTTGCCTGGCCTGCCGCCGGTCAATGTGCAGGGATTGGCCGGTCAGCACAGCCCACAGGGAAATGGCGATGGCGGCTATCAGAAAGCGCAGGCCCGCGGTGGTGAATACCCCCAAGCCCAACAAGCTGATCTTCACCGCCACCGCATTGGCCCCAAATAACACATTGAGAAACATGGAGAATACGGCTGGGCCAAGGGGCAGCTCCTTGTTTGCTGTCGCCGCCCCGCTGGGGCCGGAACTTGTTGGCATTATCAATTCCTTTTCTTTTTCGCTGAAAAAATTGCTCCGGCCCAATCGTTGTCAACGGCACAAAGACACGGACATTGGACTAAAATTACAGCGAGAATATGCTATTGATTGGCGCAAGAGCGGATCAGCCACAGCCGAAAAGCCGATGCAGCAAGTGGGGTTGGTATGGTAAAATGGCGCCACTGTATTCCCCAGACCCTTTATATACGGAGGTACAATGGACGTCATTGCTTTTATTGCCGAACAGAAAATTCTCCAGGCCATGCAGGAGAGAGATCTTACCGATTCGAAATACAAGTTTAAACCCCTGCCTCTGGAAGACGACAGTTTTGTGCCGGCCGAACTAAAAATAGTCTACAAGATCCTGAAGAATAGCGGTTTTCTGCCGCCGGAGGTGGAGGAGCGCAAAGAGGTCAAGCGCCTTGAGGAGCTGATTTCCGCCACAGAAGATGCACATGAACGGCTACGTCAGATGAAAAAACTTGATGTCCTGTTGATGAAAATCGACGCCAAACGCCCGTCTGCCACTTCCATCTCCAGCCAGCACGCCTACTATAGCAATGTTGTCGAGCGCATCACCGTCAACTCGAAAAAGACCAAAAGCTAAACAATAACCACAGGAACCACCGGCAACGTCAACCGGTAAATTCTACTCGCCCTTACGGCAAGTCTGAGACCAGAATATCCCGTGCCAGGCATTCAGGGCACTGGATAGGATTTATTGGCAGTGGTCCTGCTGACAGATTGCAGCAAAAGTCCCATTGGTCAGGTTTCTGAGGTCGTTTGGGCTCAGCTCTATTTCCAGCCCCCTCCGGCCTGCACTGACATACATCGAGGAAAACGATTCGGCCGAGGCATCTATGATGGTTTTCAGCCTCTTCTTCTGGCCCAGAGGGCTTACACCTCCCAAGACATAGCCGGTGGAACGCTCCACCTCGGCAGCCGCCGCCATGCCGGCTTTTTTGGCTCCGGCAGCCTTGGCAATAAGCTTCATGTTCAGCATGGACGATACAGGGACCACGGCGACAGCCAGCTCTTTATTGTCGAGGCTGACGACCAGGGTTTTGAAAACCCTCTCTTGCGGCACAGCCATTTTTTCAGCCGCTTCGACACCATATGATTCACTCGCAGGATCATGCGAGTATTCATGGATCTTGTAGACAATCTTGGCCTTCTTGGCGATGTTGATACCTGGCGTCATATCGATTTTCTGTTTTTATGTTGTTTTTATAGGGAGTTTCTGAAGATTACCTACGGATTTCTCCCCTCAAAATAATCGGTTCATTTAGGACTTTAAAGCCAAAGGTAGACCTGACACCATATTCCTCGGATCAAAATTTATTATTATCTTTCATCCATTTAATGTAACTATTCGCAGGTTGTTGTTGTATGTAAGGTGTCATGTTTGCAGGCCAGTCTCGAATATCTGAAAGTTTGGTATCGGTAGGTAATGCGTCATTGATAAAGGAATATACGGCTATAATATATCGACAATCAATATTTGTTGATCCTGGAATAGCCATCGATCTGTACGGTGAATAAGTTGAAACGATCATTTTGTTTTCAGTGGCAATTTTATATAAATCATCGAAGCTATTATGATTTTCTTTCCAATCTTTTACACCAAAAAAATAAGCTGGTTCAATTGGTTTTCTATACCCATTACTTGCGTCTTCATATTCAAGAGATTGCATAATATCTGTTACAAATTGAGCCTTTTTTATAAGAAAATAACTTTTGTGTATTGGGATTAATTTTTCCTTAAAAATATTGATAGATACCAATGATTCGGCTGCTCTCATCCACTGTATTTGAGAAGGCTTGTGATCAATAGATGATTGGGCCAATTCAAATAAATTGTCTATTGTTTTTAAGATGAAATCGGATTCGTTATTTTCCTTATTTTTTGTAAAAGTATAGACTAGAATTCCGGCGGTCGTTAGTAAAATTAGATTCTCTAAGTACTTGAATTCAAAAGTGTGTCCGAATTTAATGATATTGGTTTTATCAAGGATTAATTGAAAGAATTCTATCCCATTAATAATGAATAATGCGGCAAATAGCATTACTCCCATCACCCAAAGCAATGCAATAACCCCATCTGTAATATCTCTTTTCATTTCGGACCATTAACATAGAATTTTATCTGATGTCGATAGAAGTAACTGCATCATTGGCCTTTGCATAAACTTCATTCAACGTTGCAGCCAAGATCATTGCCCACATTTCCGGATTGCTCATGAACGATCCGACAATTTTCTCATCCCTACTCACAGACCATTCCTTGCTAATCTTTATCCCGCGCTCAATAGTGCAAGGTACAGTCATTTTCGCACTACACCTTTCAGCCATCTTTTTGCTATCGTCCATGCAAAGCTACAATAGGCGGTGCTTCTACGCAAGAGTCATCAGGTAGGAAGAGTATCCTGAACGCTGTATAATCACTCCCCCTTACTCCCGAGCCAAGGCCACCACCGGATCAAGCCTCGCGGCGTTGCGGGCCGGCAGAAAGCCAAAGAGCAGGCCGATGCAGGTCGAGCAGCAAAAAGCGCTGGCAATGGCCGTGGCTGAATAAACCATGCTGAAATCGCTGCCCGAGAGCGATACCGCCCACCCGGCCCCCAAGGCCAGCAGGACCCCGAGCAGACCACCAAGCAGACAGACCAGCACCGCCTCAATGAGAAACTGCTGCATGATATCACTCTGCCGGGCACCAACGGCCATCCGCACCCCAATTTCCTGAGTCCTCTCCGTCACCGATACCAGCATGATATTCATCACCCCGATACCGCCGACGATGAGCGAAATCAGGGCAATCGATGAGATCAACAGCGTCAGGGTCGCCGTCGTCTTCTCGATGGTCTGACGGATGGCATCGAGGTTGGAGACGTAGAAATCCTTGGTCCCGTGTCGCAGGGTCAGCAGTTTGGTGATGCTCTGCTCGGCGAGCCCGCTCGATACGGTATCCGCCACCCGCACGGTAATGCTCTTGAGATACTGCTGACCCAGCATCCGGCTCATGGCAGTGGTGTAGGGCAACCAGAGATTGAGGCTGTCGTTATCGCCAAAATTGCTGTTCTTTGCTTTGGTTATGCCGATCACCCGACAGGGCACCTTGCCCAGCATGACAACCTCGCCCAGCACCTCAGCAGTATCGCCAAATAGCTTGCGGCGGGTGTTCTGATCGATGACGACATCTTGGGCCAGGCTGCTTACCGCCTCGGCATCAAACAAGCGCCCCTGGGCCAGCTCATAACCACGGACCCGGAAATAGTCCTCACCCACCCCGTTGATCATCGCGTTGGCGCTGATATTGCGATAGCGCACGGTCAGAGAGGCCGTTACCCCCGGCGTCACCGTATCGACATAAGACTGCATGGCCAGGGCGTCGGCATCATCGGGGAGCAGGGTGCGGATTTTATTGGAATGCATATCACCGAAATCTTCACCCGGATAGATATTGATCGTATTTGTGCCGATAGAGCTGATATCTTTGAGGATACGCTGACTGGCGCCATCGCCCAAAGCCACAACCGACACCACCGAGGCAATGCCGATAATGATGCCCAACATGGTCAGGATGGTACGCAGACGATTTCCAGCCATCGCCACAAGGGCCATCTTCAAGGCCTCGACAAAGCGATCCCGCCGCGCCAACCAGG
>JAUYSF010000261.1 GCA_030696435.1 Desulfoprunum sp.
GATTCGTATCTGCTCGACCATGACTTCGCTTTTCCTGACCGCGCCGGCATTATTAAACACCTTTACCTCAATCTCGAACTCGACCCCACCTGGCAAAGTCCCGAGGCCTCACCGGTGCACCGTGAGATAACCAATCTTGCCGTCGGTAAGGGGCTTGTGCTGACCCTCAGACTTGCACGCGAGATTGGTGATCCTCTGGAGTCAGCAGAATCGGGAGCGGTCCCTGCCCTGCCACTTTACAAAGCAGCCCCTCCTCCAGCCTCCTCCTGGCTCCGTCTTGTCCTGACCGGACTCATCTGGCTCGGACTTTTTGCCCTGGCCGCAAGATTTCTCAGCCATGAGCAGCGCTCAGGCAGATTCCGGCCACTGCCATCACTCTCGACAATCTCACGGGAATGGCTCAAGGAGAATGTCTTTCACCTGCCACCCGAAGTCGTCGGCGCAACCTGGGATAAACGGACCAGTCAGTATGAGGTGGCCGCCGTTATCGCCCGACTGGTGCAGGAAGGACGGATCACCAGCCAGATGCAGGAATTCATCATACCTTTTTTTAATATTAAGATAGCGCGCCTGGCGGTGCTCCACATGACCTTGAACGTGCCGCGTTCATCCTTTGCCGGCTATGAACGCAAGCTGATCGACGGCCTCTTTATTGCCGGCGACAGCACGGATACCAAAATTATCCGGCAATACTACCAGAACAAGAAAAAAGCCTTCAACCCGGTGGCGGAACTGGCGGAACCACTCGATAAACAGGTCGCCCAACTCACCCGCAACACGAAAAATCCGCTGGCTTATTTCTGGGCTCCGACCGTCCTTCTCTCTGCCATCGGCTTCTTTATCCTGCTGACCAATGCCTTCCTCCATCAATATGAGTTCTCACTAGAGATTCTCGGCCTGGTGTCTCTGTTTGTTCTCTGGCTGCTCGGGGGCATCTTCGCCCTCATGTACAGGAATTCCTCTGCCAAACGAATTCTGAATCTGCTGCGGCTGTTCCTGCCTCCGGTGATGATCTGCACCGGTTTTTTCCTGCTGACCGACCAATCGCTCAGCACCCTTATGACCACCGGATTTTTTTCCTTCGCAGCTGCGGCCCTCCACAATATCTTCAACCTGGCCAAGACCCGTGACAACGAGGAAGGTGTCTTGCTCTGTCAGCGGCTTACCGCTGCACGGAAATATTTCAGGAATGAACTCAAGAAAGCCAAGCCGGACCTGGACGACAGCTGGTTTCCGTATTTGATGGCCTTCGGCCTGGGTGAACAGCTCGACATCTGGTTCAACCGGTATAGCAGCTCGATCGGACTTGGCGACACAGGCGGATCGGCAGGTTCCGGCTCCTCGGGTTTTAGCGGTGGGGGTGGTCAGTTCGGCGGGGGCGGGGCAAGTGGGGCCTGGATGGCGGCGGCCGGGGCGATGGCCGCCGGCTCCAGCTCCTCCTCAGGCGGAAGCGGAGGAGGCGGGAGCTCGGGCGGCGGTGGAGGTGGAGGCTGGTAGCCCCCTACTCTTTTGCTTTCGGTTTCTTTTCGAGCACTTCCTGCGCCCAGGACATGGCAGCCATGGTCTGCGGGAAGCCTATCGTTGACACCAGGAGCAGCAGTGCGTGAGTGATCTCCTCAGAACTCGCACCCGCCTGCAGGGCCCTGCGGGTATGCGAGCATACCGATCCTTCCGACTGCCCGGCAGCCGCTGCCGCCAACTGGATCAGATGGGAGGTCTTCTCATCGAGAGGACCG
Source organism: Desulfoprunum sp. (assembly GCA_030696435.1). Classification (GTDB taxonomy): domain Bacteria; phylum Desulfobacterota; class Desulfobulbia; order Desulfobulbales; family Desulfocapsaceae; genus Desulfoprunum. The sequence goes on from JAUYSF010000261.1 coordinate 1,737, forward strand.
GCGGTACGCAGGGTTGTGCCAAGATTCTCAACGGCACTGATAACATCCGGAAACTGCTTGGCAATTTTCTTGTAAAACGATGGTTTGCTTTTTTCAGACATAGATTTCTCCTTGTGTGTTGAATAATTATGAGGCTGCCGGCGTATTCCTCTCCGGCACCATTTCCCAGAGCAGCGCCAGTCGGACGTTGAAGACGTCGCTACGCCGCGGTTTGATTGAAAAGGTCTCGATCGCGAGCCTTTCCGGGTTGAAGGAATCGGCCAGAGCCACGACCTTTTGCTCGATCTCCGCTGCCAGATTGTTCAACTCCTGCTGCAAGTCCTGAACCTCGATCTCGGCCCGTTGCACATCACCCTTCTCCTTGACCACCCGGCCAGCGCTGCGCATGCCGGTCGCGGCCCTGGCGACCGTTGAAGCGGAAAAGGCCTTTCTGCCCAAGAATGCCCCGATAACCGCCGCCCCAAAGGAAATAACCGTATCGGTGGTCTTCGAGGCCACATCGACCTTTTCCTTTTCGACTCTGTCCATGGCCGCCCTCATCTGGTCCTCAAGCCGATTCTGCCGGAGTCCATAGGTCTGGCGCAGTTTCTCAATCTCGGCATTCTTGCGTTCCCGCAGGACATCGGCGAGGCGGACCTTGAAATCGCCAAGACTCTCGTTCGGTTGTGATTCGAGTTTGAGAGCTGCGACCCGAAACAGATCGAGCTTTTGATTCTGATAGAGATGATCGGTAAACGACTTGCTCAGCTCCCTGAAATCTTTGAGCTGGGCGACGGAGGTGGGCAGGGCGTAGAAGGAGCTGTTGGACGGCGGTTGCACGGTGCACTGGCTGAACGGACAGGGACAAGCCTCGGCAACTGCCCATTCTGCTCTGGCAAAGGCCTCGTCGAGATAGATACGGACGGTTGACTCGCGGACAATATCGATATTTCTCGTGCTGTTAGCGAAACGGACCGAAGCCGTCGCCGCCAGCCACGGTTCGAAGACCAGTCTCTCCGCCGTTATATTGTGGAGAAAGTAGAGCTGCTCGATGCCCTGGGAGACCAGCGGCGCCTGGTTGGGCAGCTCAGACGAGCTAGCAAATGCTGCGGTTGCACTGCCGGAGCCGGCCGAGACCGCCACCGTGTTCGAGGGCGCTGTTTCGAGAGTCCCACTGGCGTTCGTCCTGCCCTGCATCAGTTTTTTGATATCAGTGGTGGCCAGAGGACCTCGCAGATAGGACAGCACCCAGCGGGACTCAAAGAGCAGCGGGGCATCGAGATGGGCCGAGGTCAGGAGGAACTGCCTGCCTTTCATATCCGAGAGCAGTTCCTTGACCTTCTGTCTGTCGAGCTTGCCGTCGCTGGCCCCGACAATACCGTCCAGAACCCGCTCCTGATCCTGGCTGGTCTGCAGCCGACCGACAAACCAAGTGCCGATATTGGAGAGACCCTTATAGTCGAGATCGACCGGGTTCTGGGTCGACAGCACCACCCCGAGGCCGTAGGCCCTGGCCTGTTTGAGTAGCAGGAGCATCGGCTTTTTCGAAGGCGGATTGGCGGTCGGCGGGAAATAGCCGAAGATCTCATCCATATAGAGCAGGGCCTTCAACGATGCGGTGCCCTGTTGCCGCCGCATCCAGCCGATGATCTGGTTGAGCAGCATGGTGACAAAAAACATCCGCTCCGATTCGCTCAGATGCGAGATAGAGAAGATCGCGGTCTTCGGCCGGCCGTCTTCACTGTAGAGGATCCGTTGGATATCGAGCGGCTCACCCTGAATCCAGGCAGCAAACGTCGGACTGGCCAAGAGACCGTTGAGGCTCATAGCCAGCGACATGCGCTGGGTCTGGGGATAGAAGGTGTCAAGTGGAAAGACTCCGATCTTGGTGAAGGGCGGATTGACAATGTTGCCGATCAGGCCCTCAAGCGACAGGCTCTCTGCCTTGCGCCAGAAATGGATAAGGATCGAGCTGAGGAGGATATGTTCCCGGCTCTGCAGCGGATCACCCTCGACACCGATCAGGGCCAAGAGGCTGACAGTGGTCGAATTCACCAGACCGTTGAAGGTGTCGGTGTCGTTTGCCACCTCGGCGGACGGGGCCTGAAAACTGCTCAATACCGATACGGGCACGCCGCTACTGCTGCCGGGAGTGTAGATCGTCATGGTCGTGGCGGCCAGCAGATTTTTGATCCGCTCCTTGCTCTGGCCCCAGCCCTGCAACCCTGCCTGCCAGTCTTTGGCAGTCGCCTCGGCATAAGCCTCGACGGTCATCTCCTTGCGTGCCGCATCGGAGGGATCGATCCACGGCAGAAAATCCTCCGGTCGCAACTCCGGGAAGGCCAGCAGGAGATTGCCCATATCGCCTTTCGGATCGATGATAATCGAGGGAATATTGTCGATGATCGCCTCTTCGATGAGCCCAATTCCGAGGCCGGTCTTGCCGCTGCCGGTCATACCGATGATGGCGGCGTGGGTGGTCAGGTCTTTGCTCTTAAACAGCAGCGGGGCCTGGGCGGGGGTATGGGTTGTGACATCGAGCTCACGGCCCAGGTAAAACAAACCGAGTTTTTCATAGGGGTATTGTGCATCCACGACATTTCTCCTTTTCTTTTTTCGGGAAAAAATCCACCCCGTTCACAGGGGGTGCGGCATGGCATGGTTACAACAAGTGATTATTATTACAGTAATCCACCTGCCCTGACTGACAGTTCAACCTATAGTAGCATCAATCTCATGTAGAAACTATGATATACACGTTTTTCCCTTATCTCAAGAAGATAGTCCGAAACCTGACATCCCACTCATTGTTTCCCGGACCATCAGGTAACATCAACTGGAATTTCCTTTGACATGAAACGTATTCAGATCAAAAAAGGACTGGACATTCCGATCTCGGGAGAACCCGAACAGAGAGTCAGGCCGGGAGCAACTGTCACCCAGGTTGCCCTGCTCGGCGACGACTCTATCGGCATGAAACCGACGTTAGCGGTCCAGGCGGGAGACACGGTTAAAACCGGACAGCAGCTGTTCTCCGACAAGAACACCCCCGGCGTACATTTCACCTCGCCCGGTTGCGGGACTGTGCTTGCGATACACCGTGGCGAAAAGCACCGTTTCGAATCAATCATCATCGCCCTCGAAGGGGATGCCGCGATACCTTTTCTAGACAATCCGGGTGAGAATCCCCAGAAACTCGCTGCTGACAAAATCCGCTCAGTCCTCCAGAAATCAGGCCTCTGGTGCAGCCTGCGCACCCGTCCCTACGGTAAGATCCCGGCCATTTCCACCCCGGCCTCGCTCTTTATCACCGCCATCGACACCGAACCGCTCTCGATGGATCCAGAGGTGGTTATCGCCCGTGACAAAGGCGATTTCCAGCTCGGCCTGCAAGCCCTGCGGCGACTCGTCGATTGTCCCATGCACCTCTGTAGCGCCAAAAAGCTCGATGGCCTGCCTGAGATGCCCGAGGTCTACTCCTGGGCCTTTTCCGGACCACACCCGGCCGGCCTGCCGTCCACCCATATCCATTTCATCGATCCCGTGGGCGAGAAGAAGACGGTCTGGCAGATCGGCTACCAGGATGTCATCGCCATCGGTCATCTCTTCCGCACCGGCTCTCTGAAGACCGAACGGCTAGTTTCCCTGGCCGGACCCGGCGTCAGGCATCCTGGCCTTTTGACCACCCGCCTCGGGGCCTTTGTCCCGGAAATCTGCGCTGGTGAGATAGACGATGACCGCCCCTGCCGCCTCATCTCCGGCTCGGTCCTCAGCGGCCGACAGGCAGACGGACTCACCGGATTCCTCGGCCGCTACCACAATCAGATCTCGGTGGTGCATGAAGACAGCGGTCGCAGTCTGTTCAACTGGCTGATGCCCGGTCGCGACCGTTTCTCTATCAAGCCGCTTTTTCTCTCCGCCCTGGTCCGAACCCGAAAATTGCCGATGCCCACCGCCCTCTGGGGCGGCCGACGGGCTATCTTCCCCCTTGGCACTTACGAGCAGGTCATGCCGCTCGATATCATCGCCACCTCGCTACTCAAAAGCATCGCCGTGCAGGATACTGAAAAATCGCGGGATCTCGGCTGCCTGGAGTTGATCGAGGAGGATCTGGCCCTCTGCAGTTTTGTCTGTCCGGGCAAGAACGACTTCAGCCCGATGCTCCGGCAACTGCTGACCACACTCGAACTCGAAGGATAAACTGTCCGCCAATCGAAATCATCACCTCAGGCACTTACGTTATTATGAAACGACTCAGTACATTCCTGGAAAAGCTCGGACGCCACTTCGAAAAAGGCGGTCGTTTTGCGCGCTGGTATTCAGTCTATGAGGCCTTCGATTCCTTCCTCTACGGCAGTAACCAGACAACGACAGGTGCCCCTCATGTCCGGGACGCCATCGACCTGAAGAGGATCATGGGCACCGTGCTGGTTGCCCTGATTCCCTGCGTCATCATGGCAATGTGGAATACCGGCCACCTGGCCAATGTCGCCCTGGCCAGCCTCGGCTTGCAGGGCCCGGAGGGCTGGCGCGGCCAGATCATGCTGCAGGTAGGTTGTAATCCAGCCAGCTTTCTCTCGAACATCGTGCATGGCGCCCTCTACTTCCTGCCGGTCTATATTGTGACGATGATCGTCGGCAGTGCATGGGAGGCCCTCTTCACCCTGGTCCGCGGCCATGAATTTTCCGAGGCCTTCCTCGTCACCGGCCTGCTCTTCGCCCTCACCCTGCCCCCCACCATACCTCTCTGGCAGGTGGCTCTCGGCATCAGTTTCGGGGTGGTTTTTGCCAAGGAGGTCTTCGGCGGGGTCGGCCGCAACTTCATGAACCCGGCCCTGGCCTCACGGGCCTTCATCTTTTTCGCCTATCCGGCCCAAATGACGGGCGACATGGTCTGGACTACCGTGAGCGGAGTCAGCGGGGCCACGGCCCTCGGCCAGCTCGCCTCGGCCCAACCCGGCCACGCCATGCAGTCACTGGACTGGAGTTGGACCCAGGCCTTTCTCGGCACCGTCCCCGGCTCGATGGGCGAAACCTCGACCCTGGCCTGCCTGATTGGTGCCATTATCCTGCTGATCACAGGTGTAGCCTCCTGGCGGGTGATGGCGGCCATGCTCATCGGCGGCCTGGCCTGTGCCTGCTGGTTCTGGCTGACCGCCAGCGGCACCAATCCGATGCAAGAAATCCCGCCGCACTGGCATCTCGTCCTTGGCGGCTTTGCCTTCGGTCTCGTCTTCATGGCCACCGATCCGATCTCCTCGGCCCAGACCGCCACCGGCCAATGGCCCTACGGCCTCTTGATCGGCACCCTGGCCATCCTCATCCGGGTGGCCAACCCAGCCTATCCGGAGGGGGTGATGCTGGCAATCCTGCTGGGCAATGTCTTCGCTCCGCTCTTTGATTTTTTCGTGATCGAGGCCAATATCAAAAGGAGGAAACTCCGCCATGGCTGATGAATCCCCACTCAAACCCTTTTACCCCTACAACGCAATTTGAAATTCTTTAACCGCTGTCCGAAAACGTCTGCGCCGGTGTGATAAATAGGCGCGATGGTTTCGGATCTGGATCCACCCAACAAGCCAAAGAGTTAATTCAATATCAAATTCTCTCATTGGCAACACTGTTTTCAGTATGTCTAAACTGCGATGGAGTAATAGCTGGTGCTTTTTTTTCCCAACCTGATTTTCAGGTGCCAAAGGAAATAATGTGCAAGCATGCACGTCAAAATATGATGGTTCCAACCGAGAAATTTTCGTACCTCGTACTGATCCATCCCCAGTTCCGTTTTTGTTTCTTCAAAACATTGTTCTATGGCCCACCGCAATCCACTCAGCCAAACCAATTTTTCCAACCTGGTGCTCACCGGTGCATTGGAGATAAAATATGAATACTGAGGTTCCTTTCCCATTGTTCTTCGAATAACCAGCCAGACTGTTTTGAGCGGGAGGCCGTGATGCGACAGTACAACCCGTCGTTTTGTGAATTCGTACTCAATAGGTCCTTTTGTGCCTTCTGAGACTTTTCTTCTGTACCAGAAGAAGTCGTTGATGCTGCGGGCAAATGCTTTGAATGTAATTGGTTTCTTGGTGTCACTCGATACTGTTCTTTTTTCTCGTGTTCGCCCTCGATAGGTGACTTCTTTTTTTACAACAACTGGATTTTTCGGCCAACATGTTGTGCTTTCGGGTGCCTGCCCGAGATAAACCACTCCAGTAATGGATTCTACCGTTTCAATAAATTCCGGACTGGTTGTATAGACCGAATCAGCAAGCACATAACGAAATGGGATCTGTTGTTTTGCTGAAAAATCCCTGAGCATCTCCGCCGCCAGTTGAGGCTTGGTTTGAAATTTGACGCCTTCTGGCAATTTGCATTTTTCTCGTTTTATCGTGTAGTCGCCTGAGAACCATTGCTCAGGAATATAAAGACGTTTGTCGATAAGAGCGTAGCCGTGAGCAGAAGTATAGGCAGCAAAAACACCAACCTGACAATTGTCAACCTTGCCGATGGTGCCACAATATTGCCGTGCCACACCGATGGAATCGTCACCTTTTTTTACAAACCCGCTTTCGTCGAAAATAAGTGCGCCATCGGGATGGCCAATATCTTCATTTACAAAACTACGGTACTTATCCATAATCCGATCTTCGTCCCATACTGCTTCAGAGACAAACCGCTGCATTGCTCGTACTTTTCCACCCTCTACAGCAAAAGCAATCGGTTCAATTGATTTTCTTTCAAGTTGGCTGAACTGGCCAGTCATATAGCGAAAGAAGTTCTCCCGAAGTTCACTACGTTGAAAGCAGTCAGCAAAATGCTCATGAAAACCTTTGAGTTCATGCAGCAAAGCAGACACATCGTCTCGTTCTAACTCGAATTTTGGAACAGCGTACAAATAGTCGGTTTGGCGAATATCTGGTAGCATGGTTTGTCTCCTTTTTCTGAGATTTAGATCAGAATAGCAGGCAATGTATGCTGAAATCAATACTTAAATTTATTATATTGCGTTGTAGTGCTAATGAGCCGTAAGGAAATGGTTTGAAATGGCCAGGTTATTTCCTAACGGCTCCTTAGTGGCGAAACACATCCGCAAGAAAGCCATCCGGCCGAGCTGTAGTCATACGATTCCCTTCTTTCACTAGCTAGCCAGTTCTCTCCAACCTGCATCTCTCTACATTAACGTAGCTTTTCTGCCATTATTGAAGGACAGCCTACACGTTCTACCGCTGAGCTCTTCGTAAAAATCATTCAACAATCTGTATTTATTTGTTTTCCTGGAAATATTCCGACTTGGCATAATGGTTGCTCTAAGAAGATAAACCAGATTGTTCAACGACCACTTCTTCAGTCACCGAGCCAAGGATAGCGTATGAAACCAGCAGCCGTTTTACATGACAGAGAACGTCAGATCCATCGCAAGGGTACGGCCCCTTTCGCCATGGAATGCAACAAGGACAGCCTGGCCGGAGCCGTCAGCCAAAGGGCCTGTGTGTTCTGCGGCTCCCGGGTCGTGCTCTACCCGATCGCCGACGCCCTGCATCTGGTGCACGGCCCAATTGGCTGCGCTGTCTATACCTGGGATATCCGCGGAGCCCTGTCGTCCGGCCCCGAACTACATCGCCTGTCCTTTTCCACCGATCTACAGGAGCTGGATGTCATCTTTGGCGGTGAAAAAAAACTCTACAAGGCCCTCATCGAACTCATTAACCGGTATGCCCCGAAGGCCGCCTTTGTCTACTCGACCTGCATCGTCGGCCTGATCGGCGATGACATGGCGGCGGTATGCAAAAAGGTGTCCGAGGAAAAGGGCATCCCGGTACTACCTGTCATGTCGGAGGGCTTCAAGGGCAGCAAACGCGAAGGCTACCAGGCGGCCTGCACGGCCATGCGGCAGCTGGTGGGCACGGGCGATATCAGCGGCATCTCCAGATACAGCATCAATATCCTCGGTGACTTCAATCTGGCCGGCGAGATCTGGTTGATCCGCGAGTATTTCAACCGCATCGGCGTCGAGGTGGTGGCCAATATCACCGGTGATGGCAGGGTTGATGATATCCGCAGATCGCACGGCGCCAGCCTCAATGTCGTTCAGTGCTCCGGCGCCACTATGGATCTGGCCAATATGATGCAAAAAGATTTCGGCATCCCCTCAATCCGGGTCTCCTATTTCGGCATCGAGGATATGGCCGAGGCCCTTTACGAGGTGGCACGGTTCTTTAAAGATCCATTGATGATGGAGAAGGCCAGAATCCTGGTCCGCGAGGAACTTGCAAAACTCCTGCCCGAACTGAACAGATACAAGGCAGCCCTCAAGGGCAAGAAAGCGGCGATCTATGTAGGTGGGGCCTTCAAGGCCTTCTCTCTCGTCAAGGCCTTCCGACTCATCGGCATGGATGTAGTGATGGTCGGATCGCAGACCGGAACCAAAGAGGATTATGAGGAACTGCAGGAGATCACCGACCAGGGCACCATCATTGTCGACGATTCGAATCCGCTGGAACTCTCCTCGTTTCTCAAAGAAAAAGAGGTGGATATCTTCGTCGGCGGAGTCAAGGAACGGCCCATCGCCTACAAACTCGGGGTCGCTTTTTGCGACCACAATCATGAACGCAAGGAAATGCTGGCCGGCTTCCAGGGCATGCTCAACTTCGCGAGAGAAGTCTACGGCTCGGTGATGAGTCCGGTATGGCAGTTTGTCCCCCGCAGGACACAGGAGAAAGATCATGACTAAAATGCCCAGTTACACTTCGACCACCAACGCCTGTAAACTCTGCAAACCTCTGGGGGCCAGTCTGGCCTTCCGCGGTATCGAGGGAACCGTGCCCTTTCTCCATGGTTCGCAGGGCTGTGCCACGTACATGCGCCGCTATATCATCAGCCATTTCAACGAACCAATTGATATCGCCTCATCGTCATTGGGGGAAAAACATGCCGTCTACGGCGGCTCAGCCAACCTCAAACTCGGCCTGCAGAATGTCACGAAGAAGTATGCCCCGCAACTCATCGGGGTGGCAACGACCTGTCTGACCGAGACCATCGGCGACGACGTAAAAATGATTATCAAGGAATATGAGGCCGAATTCCATACGGGGAAAGATCACCCGAGGATCGTCTCGGTCTCGACTCCAAGCTATGCCGGAACCCATATGGAGGGTTTTCTGGCAGCCCTGCAGGCAGTCGTCGAGCAGTTGACAGAGCCCACTCAATCCCATGGGGCGATCAACTTCCTACCCGGCTTCGTTTCAGCGGCGGATCTGCGCTATCTCAAGGAACTCCTGACCGACTTCGGAATCGCCTTCACCTTGTTACCGGACTATGCCGAGTCTCTCGACGGCCAAGCCATGAACGACTATCCCTTAATTCCGGACGGTGGCACACCCCTGGCCGATATCAAAAGGATGGGAGGGGCGAAAATCACCATTGAGTGCGGCAGCACCCTGCCTAAGGAATCGGCGGGAACAAGTCTGAACCGGATGTACGGCACACCCCTTTGCCGTATGGGCCTGCCGATCGGCATCAGGGAGACCGACCGGCTGATGGAAAAACTCGCCGAGATCAGCGGTAAAGGAGTACCGACTCGCTACAGCGCAGCCAGAGGACGGCTCATTGACGCGATGGTCGACGGCCATAAGTATATCTTCGGCAAACGAGCCGTGGTCTACGGTGAAGAAGATCTGGTGGTGGGCCTGACCGCCTTTCTTGCTGAGATCGGCGTCCAGCCGGTGCTTTGCGCCTC
>JAUYSF010000440.1 GCA_030696435.1 Desulfoprunum sp.
ACCACGTCGACATAGCGGCCGTCCTGGTCCGGCAAGAGGATCGGGTTGTCGGTGGCGCTGTTGGCCTCGATAATGAGGGTCTTTTCGGCTTGAGAAATCAGATCGTGGGCGGCGCCGAGGATCTGGGCCGCGCAGCGAATATTATAAGGGTCCTGAACCTGACCGTCGTCCTTGAAATCGCGGTGGGCCATGCGGATCGGTGAGTCCTGCATGATTTTCCAGATCCAGTCGGCAATCCGCAGAGCCCCCGGATGAGACCGCACCGCCTGGAAATCCGGCCGGAAATAGGTATCGGGCGCCAGCATGACCTGGGCGGTAAGGGCCGAGCTGACGGCGGCTGTCTTCAGCAGGGTCTTGAGCCGGTCGCAGGCAATCAGCCCAAGGGCGTTCATGACCTGCACGCCGTTATTCAGCGCCAGCCCCTCCTTCATCTCGAGACGCAGAGGTGCAAGACCGGCACGCTTCAAGGCCTCGGAGGCCGGTAGCGTCAGGTCGTTGACCATGACCGAGCCCCGGCCGAGCAAGGCCAGGGCGATATGTGAAAGGGGCGCGAGGTCGCCGCTGGCACCGACCGAGCCGTATTCCGGCACCACAGGGGTGATCCCGGCGTTGAGCAGAGCGATGATCGCCTCGACCAGTTCCGGCCGGATACCACTGAACCCACGGGCCAGGGAGTTGGCCCGCAGAAGCATGGCGATACGCACCACCTCTTCATCCATCGGTTGCCCCATACCGACTGCGTGGGAGATGATGAGGTTTTCCTGGAGATCGGAGAGTAGCTCGTCCCGCACCGCCAGATCGACATTGTGACCGAAGCCCCGGTTGAAACCGTAGGCCGGAAAGGCCTGTTCGCTGATCGACTGCTCGATCTGCTGCCTGCGCTCGGCGAGCATGGTGCGAGTGGCCGGAGCGAGAACAACCTGAGCGCCATGCCGGCCGACCTGGAGAATATCTTTCAGGCTCAATTCGTTCTGATGATCTAGAATTATTTGCATACTATTCTCTGATACGTAAGTGATAGTGCGGCCATGGGCATGTTCATACCACACGCCCTCTCTTGATGACGGTCTGCACGTGGTTCTCGCCATAATAATAAATCATGTCCCGGTAATCGGCACAGTCAAGGATGAGCAGATCGGCCTGCCAGCCTTCTTCGATGCAGCCGACCCGCTCAAGCCGCAGGGCATGGGCCGCGCTGCGGGTGATGCAGGCCAGCGCCTCAGCCACCCGCAGCCCCAGACGCAGGCAGGCAAGCGACATCACAAGCTGCAGCGACAGCGACGGATTGGAGCCGGGATTGAAATCGCTGGCCAGAGCCGGAATGCAACCGGCATCGATCAGCGCCCGACCGGAAGCAAAGGGGATATCGAGAAAAAGCGAGACGCCGGGCAGCATGACACAGGTGATATCGCTTGCGGCCAGGCGGCTGATCTCCTCGACCGTCAGCACCTCAAGATGATCGACGGAAACCGCCTCCAGCTCGACGGCGGTGTCGATGCAGCCGATGCTGTGAAACTGGTTGGCATGCATGCGCGGCAGCATGCCGTATGACCGGGCTGTCTCAAGCAGATCGAGGGACTCGGCTGGAGTAAAATAACCCTCTTCACAGAAAATATCGCAGAACCTGGCAATTTGAGCGGCATCCGGCAGCATGGCTCGGACCTCACGGAGATAGTCACTTTTCATCATCCCGCGCGGCACGGCATGGGCACCGAGAAAGGTCGGGACCAGATCGATTGGCTGTTCGCTATTCAGCTCGGCTATCACCTCAAGCATCTTCATCTCGGTTTGGGGGTCGAGACCGTAGCCGGTTTTGACCTCCATGGTGGTCGTGCCCTGACGCAAGGCCCGGCCCAGACGCCGGAGGGCGATTTCCTTCAGCTCCGCCTTCGAGGCCTGGCGGGTCGCCGCAACGGTCAAGCCGATGCCGCCGCCTTGGCCGGCTATCTCCTCGTAGCTCGCGCCCGCGCAGCGCAGGGCAAAATCATCGACCCGGCTACCGGCAAAGACGAGATGACTGTGGCAGTCAACAAAACCGGGAACCACCGCCCGGCCAGTGGCCTCGACAATCGTGGCAGTATCCCGCAAAGCCTGCTGTGCCAGTTCTGCAAAGGGAGCGATAGCGGCAATGACACCATCCTTGATCAGAACCGAATCTCCCCAGCGCAGGACGGGCTCGCCCAGCCCCGGTCCTCGCAGGACGGAGGCTTGAGGAGAAACAAGAACGGCAGGATCCTTGACAATGAGGCTGTGCATGGCCGCTCCTCTAGCTTTTTATCATCGGCAGGTTAAGGCCCTTGTCATGGGCGCAATGTATCGCCTCTTCATAGCCGGCATCGGCATGGCGCATGACACCGGTGGCCGGATCATTCCACAGGACTCGCTCGATCTTTTTTGCCGCCTCATCCGTTCCATCGCAGAGCATGACCAGACCCGCGTGCTGGGCGTAGCCCATGCCGACGCCGCCGCCGTGATGGAACGACACCCAGGTCGCCCCGGAGGCACAGTTCAACAGGCAGTTGAGGATTGGCCAGTCGGAGACGGCATCCGATCCGTCGAGCATTGATTCCGTCTCGCGATTGGGACTGGCGACCGAACCGGAGTCGAGATGATCGCGACCGATCACCACCGGGGCACTCAGCTCGCCGGTCCGCACCATCTCATTGAAGGCGAGACCAAGGCGGTGCCGGTCACCAAGACCGACCCAGGCAATCCGGGCGGGCAGGCCCTGGAACTGGATATGCGCACGGGCCATGTCAAGCCAGTTATGCAGATGGGCATCATCCGGAATGAGTTCCTTGACCTTGGCATCGGTCTTGTAAATGTCTTCGGGATCGCCCGACAGGGCGGCCCAGCGAAAAGGTCCCTTGCCGGTACAGAACAGGTCGCGGATATAGGCCGGCACGAAACCGGGGAAGGCGAAGGCGTCTTTGAGACCCATATTGAAGGCCTCCTGGCGGATATTGTTGCCGTAATCAAAGGTCGGGATGCCCATCTTCTGAAAATCGAGCATGGCCTGGACATGGCCGACCATCGATTGGCGGGCGGCCAGCATCACCGCATCCGGCTCGCTCAATTGCCGCGCCTCCCACTCGACTACCGTCCAGCCTGTGGGTAGGTAGCCGTGCAGCGGATCGTGGGCGCTGGTCTGGTCGGTGACGGCATCGGGGCGCACCCCGATATTGACCAAATGCGGATAGATCTCGGCGGCATTGCCCAGCACCCCGACAGTGATAGCCCGTCCCTCTTTACAGGCGTCCATGATGAGCTGCAGACCGTGTTCAAGACTGTCGGCCTGCAAGTCGAGATAGCCGGTGGCAAGACGTTTTTCGATACGATCCTGCCGACATTCGATGGCGAGCATCGAGGCCCCGGCAAACTTGGCGGCCAGCGGTTGAGCCCCGCCCATGCCGCCAAGACCGGCTGTGAGGATCCATTTGCCGGTGAGATCACCGCCGAAGTGCTTGCGGCCCATCGACACGAAGGTCTCGTAGGTGCCCTGGACGATGCCCTGGCTGCCGATATAGATCCATGAGCCCGCGGTCATCTGGCCAAACATCATCAGGCCCTTGCGGTCGAGTTCGTTGAAATGCTCCCAGGTGGCCCAGTGCGGCACGAGATTTGAGTTAGCGATCAGCACCCGCGGTGAAGAACGGTGGGTGCGAAAGACCCCGACTGGTTTGCCGGACTGGATCAGCAGGGTTTCGTCATCCTCCATCTCCCGCAGGGTTTCGATGATCTTATCAAAGCACTCCCAATTGCGGGCCGCCCGGCCGATGCCGCCGTAAACCACCAGATCCTCCGGCCGCTCGGCCACCATCGGATCGAGATTGTTCATCAACATACGCAGCGGCGCTTCGGTCTGCCAGCTTTTGGCGGAAAGTGTGCTGCCCCGTGGGGCGGTGACGATACGTGGGGTGGTCATGAAAGCACCTCGTAGGTGAATTGTTATCTGTCGCCGGGCCCGAAGACCCCGCCGAAACTGTAGCGCGAACCGGGATAGAGCAGCTCGGCATAGGACACCAGCTGCCCGCCCGACCAGGTTTTACGTTTTAA
>JAUYSF010000450.1 GCA_030696435.1 Desulfoprunum sp.
TACCCCGGCAGTCAGGGCCTGGCCTTCGAACAGAGGCCAGAGATAGAAGCCGGCGGTGAAGCCCTGTTTTTCACAAAAAGAGGTGAGATGCCGCTTCAAGGCCCCTTCCGGGAGTTCCCGGCAATCCCAGAGACGGCGTACCAAAGGCGGAAAAAGGAGCAGGACAAAAAAGAGAAACAGGACAAAAAAGGCCAGATCTCCCCACTCGGAGGCCAGAAGCCTATGCAGCGCCGGCGAAGGAATAAGGGTCGCAAGATCATTCAGCAAAGACAGAACGACCCAGGGCAGGACGATCGGCAGATTGGCTTTGATATTGACGACAATGAAAGCAACCGCCGAATAGTTGCGACCGAAAACCCGCCGGTAATTACTCCTGCCGACCCGCCACATGAGGGCAAGATAGAGGAGAAAAAGCGACAGGCCAGAGACGTTGACAAAGGCCGGCAACCTGTTGCCAAAGGACAGAACTGCCAGATAATATTTGGCATCGCAGAGATACAGAGTTGTCAGGAAAAAAACCAGTGCCACAATCGTCAGTTTTTTCTCGGCCTTGAAATAGCCAGCTGAAGTACAGGCCTCAGGATGCCTAAAATAATGGCGAGCAATTCTATCAAATCCTGCAAGAAGCAGCAGAAAAGCAATGAGGGCTGCCCAACCGGGCAAAATCGGCGTTTCGGCCACGGTATTCATGCTGAAGAGAAAAATGGCGACCAGAAAAATCAGCAGGTTTGTATAAATCAAGGAACACTCCTCTTTTGAGAAACAGTTTAGCGGTACAAGCTCCAACTTTTGGAAAAAGGTTGCCGAAAATCCGAAGTAAATATCATAGATCTTCTTCTGTTTTTTACCACTCCTCTCTTATCTCTCTCACGTAACGCCCAGGCCCGCGAGTCACTTGTCAGGAAAATCCTGCTTTTGGGGCCAGGTTGTCTTTTTTTGTTGACTTTTATCACCACCTCTTTTTATATAGTAGGTTTCCTTGGCATAAGGGCGCATAGCTCAGCTGGCTAGAGCCACCGGCTCATAACCGGTCGGTCGTAGGTTCGAATCCTACTGCGCCCACCATATTTATGAATCTGACCAGAAACAACAGGTTCCTTGAGAAACCAAACTATTTTTTCTAAACATAGAGTGGAAGAGACCCTTCCTCTTCTTCATCAACGTCACATCCGGGAAGAAATCCCGGGTTCGGCGGAGTGACAAAAAGGTACAACCCTCGGGGCTGTACCTTTTTTTATTGTATTGTTTGATATTATTAATATTTTTCTATGTCACCGCAAATCAAGGATATCATTTTCAGCCTCAATTCTCACGCCCCCTTTAGTCTGGCTGAGCCATGGGATAACGTCGGCCTGCTATTGGGCGACGCAAGACGGCAGGTTTCTTCCCTGCTCATCGGACTTGACCCCACCAGCGCCTTGATTGATGAGGCTATCGCCATCGGCGCCGATACCGTTATCACACATCACCCCTTGATATTTCAGCCAATCTCTGCAATCAATACCGCCAGTCCCCTTGGCAGAACCCTCGAAAAAGCACTCCAGCACGGCATCAATATAATCGCCTGCCATACTAACCTCGACACTGCTGAAAATGGTGTCAGCGATGCCCTGGCCAAGGCCTTGGGCCTTGCCAATCTTACACCACTGATCATCAGCCCCAATGCAACCGATTCGGGCCATGGCATGGGCCGAATCGGCAACTACCCCGAAGGCATTCCTTCATCTGTCTTTCTGCACTATCTTCGTCAGGCCCTTGACCTTACTTCTTTTTATATCGTCGGCCCTCTGCCCGATATCATCACTACCGTCGCCCTCTGTGGCGGAAGCGGATCAGATCTCGCAGCAATTGCCTATGAAAAAGGTGCCGATCTCTATCTTACCGCAGAGATAAAGCACCATATTGCCCGCTGGGCCGAAGAACACGGTTTTTGCCTGATAGAGGGCACACATTATGCTACGGAACGGCCAGCAATTGGCCTTCTTGCCGATATTCTGCAGGCCGTGAAAATCTCAGCAAACTGGGATATCCTGATCACACAGACACAGACTGAGCGTCATCCCTTTGTCTTGACCCATATTGAATGAACGACACAATCGCAACCACTTACACAGGAGAATTGTCTTGAACGATCATATTGACCAGCTTATTTCCCTCCAGAGTATCGATCTGGAAATTGACAAGATCGAAAACGAAATCATGGCAGAACAAAATGCCCTCGACCAGCGTATTACCGCCATGGCCGACAAAGATACCCTCATCAACAACATTCTTGAGCAGATCAACCTCCTTGAAAAAGAGCGCCGCTCTCTTGAAGCAGAGGTTGCAGACAAGATCGGCCATGTCAAAGACCGACAGTCGAAGATGATGCAGGTCCAAACCGGACGCGAGCAGACAGCACTCCTTAAGGAGATTGAGGAAGGGAAGAAAAGCGCCAAAGAAAGCGAAGAAAAGATCGTCGCTCTGATGGAAGAGGTGGAAAAACTCGGCATCCAGGCGACCGAAGAGAAAAACCTCCTGAAAGGGGAAAAGGAACTCGTCGCTGAGGAGACCGAAAAGGTGCGTGCTACCATCGAAAGCATCACTAAAGGGAAAAAAGAAAAAGATGCTCTGCGCCTACAGCAAGCCGAGGGAATGAAAGCAACCGTCCTACGGAAGTACACCACTCTCCGCGAACGCCGCAACGGTCTCGCTGTCGTCAATGTTGTCCAGGGTGTCTGCCAGGGTTGTTTCATGAGTATCCCCCCGCAGAAATACAACATGCTGCTCAAGGGAGACCAGATGTTTGACTGTCCTACCTGCCAGCGTATCATGTATTACCGACCAGGAAATACAGAATAAATCCGGGCACGAAGCAGTCAACGATGCAAAGAGTTCTCTTTTTTCCTTTTCTCTTTCCGACTTTCCAACTACACTACTGACCGGAGCGGGTGCATGATCGCTCCGGTTTTTACCGGAGAGGAAAGTCCGAACTCTACAGGGCAGGATGGTTCGTAACACGAACGCCGGGTGACCGGGGGAAAGTGCCACAGAAAACAAACCGCCCAAGTTATCGGGTAAGGGTGAAACGGCGAGGTAAGAGCTCACCGCTTCCGTGGTGACACGGAAGGCAGGGTAAACCCCATCCAGAGCAAGACCAAATAGGGAGATGTTTGAGGGCGGCCCGTCCGAAATCTCCGGGTAGGTTGCAAGAGGTGTTGAGCGATCAACATCCCAGTGAAATGATCATGACCCTTTTCAGGGAACAGAATTCGGCTTATAGCCCGCTCCAATTTTTCTTTTCCAGGACAGCTTCTCCGTATACCCAACGAGAATGTCTCTTGATACGTTTTGCCCGTCCTGCATTTTCCCTCTTGCACGTTAAAATTGGGCTTCGGCGATGAACGCATCGGCTGCAGCCATTATCCCCGCTGCCGGCAGCGGTTCCCGGATGAAGCTTGATCACCCCAAGCAGTTCCACATGCTGGCTGGATCGCCTCTTCTCATCCACACGGTTCGCGCATTTCTGCTCAATCCCAATATTGGCCGATGCATCGTTGTCGTCCCTGCTGACTGGCTTGAAACAACCCGCACACTTTTTGCCCAGTATGGTCTCGACCAGAAGACTCTTGCCATTACCGCCGGTGGTCGAAGAAGGCAGGATTCCGTCCAGGCCGGTCTCAAGCTCCTTGATGACTCCACCGATATTGTCCTCGTGCATGACGGGGCCAGGCCACTAGTCAGTCAGGATCTCATCGACCGCTGTTATCAGGCAGCCAGGGAACACGGTGCAGCCATCGCCGCTGTCCCGGTCAAGGATACCCTGAAAAAAGCCGGGACAGACCAGTATGTCGCGGCAACCATCGACCGTCACCGACTCTGGCAGGCCCAGACCCCACAGGCGGTTCAGCGCATTCTTCTCGAAAAGGCCTACAGGGAATCGGACGGAGAGGATGTTACCGACGAATCCTCTCTCCTCGAGCAGGCCGGTATCCCGGTTTTTCTTGTGGAGGGCTCGGAGACAAACCTGAAAATCACGAGACCGGAAGATCTTCTTCTAGCGGAAAAAATCATGCAAAACGCGCATACTCCGCGAGTGCGGATCGGGCACGGTTTTGATGCCCACCGTTTCGCACCGGACAGGCCTCTTGTTTTGGGAGGTGTGAACATACCCCATTGCCTGGGTCTGGCCGGCCACTCAGACGCCGACGTCGTCACCCATGCCCTCTGCGATGCTCTCCTCGGAGCCCTCGGGGCACGCGATATCGGCCACCACTTTCCCGACTCAGATAGCCGGTATTCCGGTATTTATTCTATCTTGCTTCTTGAAAAAGTGATGGCATATGTTGAAGAAAAAGAGTTTTCTCTCGGGAACGCTGATATCACCATAATATGTCAGGCACCTCGGTTGGCTCGCCATATCCCCGCCATGCAGGAAATACTGGCAAAGGCCTGCCGGACAGACGTTGAATCGGTGAACATCAAGGCTACTACCACGGAAAAGATGGGTTATACCGGCCGCGAGGAGGGTATCAGCTGCCATGCAGTGGTCCTCCTTGAAAACCGGCACTACAACTGAAGGACACGCACATGACTCCGAAGATTAACAGGCAACGCCTGACCGCAACCTTTATTGAACTCTGCGAAATAAGCAGCCCTTCCCGCTATGAAAAGCCCGTGGCAGACTATCTCAGCCACTGCTTCAAGAAGCTAGGAGCCGAGGTTATCCATATTGATAACTCGGCCTCAAGCACCGGCTCGGACAGTGGCAATCTTTTGATACGTTTCAGGGGAAATGCAAGGAATACCGATGGTCTGTTCTTCTCGTGTCACATGGACACTGTCGAACCCGGGCAGGGTGTACAGGTGGTCCAGGAGGGCGACATCTTTACCAGCAAAGGCGCCACCATCCTCGGCGGTGATGATAAATCCGGAATTGCCGCCCTCATCGAGTTGATGAGTATAGTAACAGAGACCGGAGTCGATATCCCTATGATCGAACTGATATTCACCACCTGTGAAGAAATCGGCCTTCTTGGCGCGAAACACCTGGATTACACCTGGCTGCAAACTAGGTATGGCTATGCCCTCGATTCCACCGGAATCGACAGAGTCATCACCGGTGCTCCTGCCGCCAATAAAATCAAAATTGAGGTGCATGGCATTGCCGCCCATGCCGGTCTCAATCCGGAGAAAGGGATCAACGCCTTCTGTCTGGCGGCCAAAGCCATCGCGGAGCTTCGACTTGGCAGACTTGATGAGCAGTCTACCGCCAACTTCGGTCTCATCAAAGGAGGGATCGCCACTAATATCGTACCAGATCTCATCACCCTTGAAGGCGAAGTCCGCAGTCATTCGGCTCAAAAACTTGATGAATATACTAAGGAGATCGAAACAACCTTCCAGAAGACTATAGAAAACTGGCGTAATCCCTTTCTCAACCAGGACGAAATTCCGTCGGTGGATATCATGATAGAGAAGGAATATCCTGCCATGTGTCTGCCTCAGTCCGCTCCAGTCCTTGAACGAATTCGCAGGGCGGGTACCCGTATCGGCAGAAACCTCGAATTTCTCGTCGCCGGCGGTGGCAGTGATGCAAATATCCTCTGCAGCTATGGCCTCCCGACGGCCATTGTCGCCACAGGGATGGATAAAGTGCATACCACCGATGAGCGCCTGAAGCTCAATGATTTGATCAGTCTCACTGAACTGCTCTATGCCCTCGTAACGGAATCGGGGCCTGAGAGTCCAGAGCAGTAACCGGTGTCAGACCAGTTCGATCATGCCCTTGTTGCCGTCGATAATCTCGCCAATGCTGGTACAGGGCAGAGCATAGCCCCGCGCCAGCATCGTTTTATGTATCGCCTCTACCGCCTTCGGGGTTGCGGCAATCAGCAGACCGCCTGATGTCTGAGGATCGGCGATAAGCATCTCCATATCGGTTGGCACGTCTGAGCAACCCGCCAGCCACTGCTGGTAGTACTTCCGGTTAGCATGCGCCCCGCCCGGGATTATGCCCATTTGCACAAATTCGGTCGCCCGATCCAATAGGGGAATCTTCTCCACGAAGAGCCTGGCCGATACACCCGAGGCCTCAGCCATCTCGTGCAGATGCCCGAGCAGACCAAAGCCCGTGATATCTGTACAAGCATGCACATCGTCTTCCATGCCCTGCTCAGAACGGACTGATTCAACTGCTTCTGCTGCAAGTTTGTTCAGGGTGATCATTACCTGGATGATCTGTTCTTCAACATCACTTCCAGCCATACCGCCTTTAATGGCCGTTGAGAGGATGCCTATGCCAAGAGGCTTGGTGAGAAAAAGGACATCCCCCGGACGGGCACCGGCATTCAGCAGAACTCTTTTCGGATGTACCAAGCCAGTGACGGACAGACCGTATTTCAGCTCCTGATCTTCGATGCTGTGCCCTCCCACCAGAAGGGCCCCTGCCTCTTGAATCTTATTGAGACCGCCCTGAATAATCTGGCGAAAAACCTCCTTCGCCATAGTCTTGACTGGGCAGGCAAGTATGTTCATGGCCAGCAGAGGCCTGCCTCCCATGGCATAGACATCGCTCAGGGCATTGGCGGCCGTGATCTGGCCGAAACTATAGGGATCATCGACTATCGGCGTAAAAAAATCCAATGTCTGGATCAGGGCCGTATCCTCATTGAGACGATACACTCCAGCATCATCCGAGGTTTCAGCGCCGACTATCAGATTTACATCACGAGGCAACTCTATACCGCACAGTATCTGGCTCAGGTCCCCTGGGCCTAGTTTCGCCGCTCAACCGGCGGCTTTGACTGTTTTCGTCAGTTTTGTCTGATTTGTCGGCATTGTCAGATTTGTTAGATTAATCATTTCTACTCAGCATGTTGTTAAAGCAGGATAATCACCTGCAATATGTTCTTCTTTTGGATAATTGTCTCCGCTGATAACAAGCAATTAATGCCTAGCGCAAGCGCCACCAAGCAGGAGAAAAACTTGAGCCCTTTCTCTTTCTTGTTGAATTTCAGCATAACATACTATAAACATTTTACATCGGATTGAGAAGGAAGGCACAAAGAGACCCCTAATTCTTTGTGCCTTTGCTTTTTTATATATTGCCACCAACCCTATAACTGTTCTTTTTTGCACATTACCCTTCTTCGATGATACACAAGAGAGACACCTCAAGGAAAGTTGCCATGCTACATGATTCCAGCACCTCTGTCCAGCACCCTGGGCGCCCCACCCATGAATGCGGCGTGTGTGGCATTTTCGACCATCATGATTCTGCCAAATTGACCTATTTCGGCCTTTATGCCCTGCAGCACCGAGGACAAGAAAGTGCCGGAATAGTGACCTCCGATGGTGAAAAGGTCAGCGCCCATAAAAATATGGGCCTTGTCCCGGAAGTCTTTTCAGAAGCCGTGCTCCAGAAATTGCAGGGTCACATGTCAATTGGTCATGTCCGTTATTCAACAACAGGGGCCTCCAACCTCACCAACGCCCAACCGCTGATGGTAACCCACAAAGGAACCACCTTGGCAGTCGCCCATAACGGCAATCTCGTCAACTCAATAGAATTACGAAAAAAACTTGAGGAACAGGGTTCAATATTCCAGACCACCATGGACAGTGAGGTCGTGCTGCATCTCATGGCCAGAACAGCACATCTCGGCCTGGAAAAAGCCCTATGGGAGACTTTCTCTTCTCTTAAAGGGGCCTACTCCCTGCTTCTGATGACCCAGGACACCATGGTGGCGGTGCGAGATCCAGACGGATTTCGCCCCTTATGTCTTGGAAAATTGAATAATGGCGGATGGATAGTAGCGTCCGAGACCTGTGCCCTCGACCTAGTTGAAGCCCAGTACGTTCGCGATATCAAGCCCGGCGAGGTGCTCATTTTCACCCAGAAAGAAATACTTTCCCTCTTCCCCTGGCCCAAACAGGATTCCCACTTCTGTATCTTCGAACAGGTCTATTTCGCTCGACCGGACTCCGATATTTTCGGCATCAACGTTTATGAGGCCCGAAAACGTATGGGCAAGATTCTCGCCCGAGAGGCCGTGATTGAGGCCGATTTTGTCATGCCGTTCCCGGACTCCGGCAATTATGCAGCCTTGGGATATTCTCAAGCATCAGGTATCCCCCTTGAGATAGGCATGATTCGTAATCATTATGTCGGTCGAACCTTTATCCAGCCAACCCAGTCAATGCGTGACTTTAATGTCAGGGTGAAACTCAATCCGGTCCGGTCTTTCCTCAAGGGAAAAAGGGTGATCATCGTCGAAGACTCGATCATAAGAGGAACTACAGGCAAGAGCAGAGTCCGGGCGTTGCGAGCCGCCGGCGCCAAAGAGGTGCATATGGTGGTAAGCTGCCCACCGACACGACATGCGTGCTATTACGGTATTGATTTCCCCACTTCAAAAGAGCTTGTCGCCTGCAACCGAGAGATCAAAGAGATCGCTGACTATCTGGGGCTGGATTCTCTACATTACCTGAGCCTGGAAGGCCTTGTTGAAGCAACAGGTCTGACCAAGAAGGATTTTTGTCTTGCCTGTTTCAATGGGGTCTATCCCGTCCCCCCTGATCGCTCCTTTTTCAAAGAGGCACTCAGTAACTGCTGATCAGGCCGCTGTTACAGGGGGGGAAGAACTCCTTTAAAAGGCACCCCTCTACAAGCGGCAGACAATGCAATTTTTGCCGCTTTTCTTGGCATCGTACATTGCCTGATCCGCCCTTTCCTTCATCCGTCTCTCATCGACCTCAATCGAAACATCCTTATTGCGTTTGCAGGACACCACTCCTATAGAAAGCGTGGTCCGTCCCAGATTGCGCTCCACATACTTGAGGAGAATCCTCTGGACGATTTCTGTGGCCTGATCGGCAGTGGTTTGGGGAAGAAGCACGGCAAATTCGTCACCCCCAAGGCGGAAGCTCATATCGACATTATTTCGAGTGCATTCGGTGAAGATTTCTGCCAGAGCAATCAGCACACCGTCGCCTGCCTGGTGACCGTAAGTATCATTATACTCTTTAAAATTGTCGATATCGACGATGGCCAAAAACACCTGATAGCGCTGTCTGCCAGCCCGCTCGACTTCCTCGGAGAAACGTTTATCAAATGCCCTTCGATTCCAGAGCGCTGTGAGACTATCGAGCATGGAGAGCTGTTCGAGGCGACGAAAGAGATATCTCTCCCGAAAGGCCCGGGTGAGCTTTGCCTCGAGTTCAGCCTGATCAATGGGTTTTTTGATAAAGTCCAACGCCCCTGCCTTTATCACGTCGGCATAGCTGTCCCTGTCGGAATGCCCCGTCGCCATAATGACATCGGTATCTTTATGATTTTCCTTTATGTAGTGCAGTAGCTCGATCCCATCCATATTCGGCATAACAATATCCGAAAACACGAGATCAATATCTGTCGCCCGTAGCACCTCAATGGCCTCGGCTCCATCACCGGCAACAAGGCAGTGATACCCCAGTGAAGAAATGAGGACACTCAGTGTCATGCGTACAAGCTCATCATCATCTACAATGAGAATTACTTCCGCTTTTTTACTCTCTTTCATTGGCGAAATACATGAATGACTGCAAGTTTAATGTTGCTCCCCTAATTGCCCAGCAATTCAAACTGTACATGTAAAAAAACGCAAAGTCCAGTTCACCCCGAGATTTTTGGGCCTCCTTACGTCAAGACGCCCGGACCGCAAGTGCGATTCAAAATACGGTAAATCAATCCTCCACCCCCTTCTCCTCAAGACCATACCGCTTGACCTTCTTTAAAAGTCCCTGCCGCGAGATCTGCAACAGCTGAGCTGCCCGGGATTTATTGCCACCCGTCTCTTTGAGAGCTTTTTTGATCAGATCTATTTCCAGGCTTTTCACATTATCATCCAGCGCATATCCTGACGCATCAGCAGCTTTTTCTCGGCTCCGGTAATGTTTACCGTAAAATGCAACCACCTCACGGGAGCAGCAATCCGGCTGAATCACTTTACCGTTGACTGTCAGTGCCACCAGCCGCTCTACCTCCTTTTGCAGTTGTCTGACATTTCCAGGCCAGGGGTATCTTTCGAAAACCTCTATAAGTTCTTGGGAAAAGCCAAGGACATTTTTCTTGAATTTCTTATTCGTTTCCTCAAGGAAGTGCTGTGCTAGCGGCAGGATATCCTCTTTCCTCTGCCGGAGGGGGGGAAGGAATATTTCCACCGAAAAAAGGCGAAAAAAGAGATCTTCCCGAAAAGTGCCCTTCCTAACCTCTGCTGCCAAATCCTTATTGGTTGCACTTATCAAGCGCACATCATAGGCTGTGATCTTGTTGCTGCCAAGTCGGCTACCTTCACCTTCTTGAATCGCCCTCAGAAATTTCGGTTGGATCTGCAGAGGCATCTCGGCAATTTCATCAAGAAAAAGAGTGCCGCCGCCAGCCTCTTCAAAACGACCTTTTCTCGCTGAGTCAGCACCGGAAAAAGCCCCTTTCTCATGCCCGAAAAATTCACTTTCAATCAATGTTTCGGGGATGCAGGCACAATTGACCGGCACAAACTGCTCTTCCTTCCTCTCCCCTTTTTCATGGATCATCCGGGCAATCAATTCCTTGCCCGTTCCATTTTCTCCCTGAATGAGGACATTGATGGGGCTATCACTGACAATTCTCACCAGTTCAAGGACCTCGCGCATTGCCGAGCTTTCAGCGATAATGCGCGTGCCCCTGACAGATGCTTGTGCCAACCTGTCAACCTCACTGTTCAAGTAGCCGGCTATACGTAGTATTTCCTGATTGAGAACAATTGATTCAATGGAAATCGACAGATAATGGGCCACCTCTTCAAGCTGCCGCATATCCTCTTCATTAAAACACTCATCCCGGGCCTTGTTTAAGAGCTGCACCGCACCGATAACCGCATTACCGCTCGGACTCTTAATCGGAGCGCAGAGCATGTTGTGACAGGTAAAGCCCGTCTGTTCAGCAACATGGAGATGGAATCCTTCGCGAGATTCAAGGGAATTATCGATAAGGCTCAAGCCCGAGCTGATAACACCACCGACGATACTGCCTTCCATAGGAGGTTCGATCTGTCGTTCGTTCAGTTCGGTACCGAAAATCGAACAAATTTTCCTACTGCCCAGCTCCATTATAAAAATGGTACATCGTTCTACAGCCATCAATTTTGGAAGTATCCGAGTATAGAATGTTACAAAAGCTCGGTAATCATCAATTGCCCAGGAATGAGCAACCTGTGACAACCTTTGCCTCAGAAGGGTGAGGTGGGTTCTTGAAGAAGTGAAAGAGTCGAGATCCTTATCTGGCATGAGTGTAACCCCTGTTGTCATTTTCATAGTATACTCCCATTTATGGCAAGCGTGACACTCGTTGAGGATAGCCTCTTTTTCTGATTATTCAACTTCATTTTATGTTTGTCTTGGTATGATAGTAAGTGTTTAACAACACTTACAGATAATCGATTGCCTTTTTGCAAGAGGAAAGAATTCATAAAACCCGCCTTGCGGCATCCCCACACCTCTCCAAGGATCGTTGTGACAACTATAATACCAGCAATGATAGTCGCGTGACAACCTTGTTTACTCTTCCCCCCCTCCTAACAACCAAAACGGCATTATAAGCTTTTCCTTGGCCAAGCCCCCATTTCTTTATATCAAGTAACTATTTAATACCAAATCGGTTTTTTTGAACAAACAACATTCTTCCTTCCTCTTTGATTTTTTGGCACAATACCTGCTAGAGGATATATCATATCTGCAAAAGAGTGCGGAGCCACAATGAATGGAACTCGAGTTGGGGGGGCCCATCTCCAGAAAGCGGATCAGATAATTAATTATTCTGATTCTTCTCGCATACAGCACGTATCATCCATCGTGTCTATTTTTAACCGCAATACCGAGTTTTCATAGAATGAATTAAGTGCAGCGAGAGAGTGACAATATGAAATATGAAAGGAACAAGCAGAAAATCCCAGCTAATGTTGGAGAAAAGGATTTGATGTTTCGTGAGATAGGAAAGGGATTTATCTTAAGTAATCCGGCCCCGGATATGCCTAAAGGGCGCCGGTTGATCACCGCCTACGCTGACCAGTTCAACCGATCCTATATCCAAACCAATGGCCGATATGAGCTCATAACCGAACAGCACCGCTACCTCGCCGTTTCAGGAAGGTGAGTAGCCACACCATGGCGCCGATTTTTTAGATGTTTATGCAAGTTAATCTGCATTGATTGATATTCAACAGCAAAGAAAAATATCCGCTTGCCCCCCTGGCAGTATCCGGATCATTTTGAAAAGTTTTTGATTTTGATTTCAGTGCAGATTTTTTTGTTGCAGCATGTTGATAAATGCAAGGCGTCAAGAAAACACCTTTCCACAAGCGCTCTCCGGGAGCGTATTAATGAATTTTTAAGGCATTTCTTTCCATATCCTCCATGACATTCATAGGGCCACCGATATCAGAAATCTCTTTTCGGTCAACGACTTCATAAATCTTCATCTTCCCCCCTTTATCATCAATAGTCCTAACTCCCCAGGGATTGGCCAAAATGAATGATTTCACTTGGAGATAGGTGGAGTCGCTCATGAGAATCAGATCGGATTTTTCCCGGGTCAGCTCCTGAAGTCGGAAGGTTTCATTTACTACATCTCCTATAGCCGTGTACTCCATTTTTCTCTCGAAGCCTATATTCCCGACAATCGCTTCACCGGTATTCAGGCTTATGCCAATCTTCAGTGGAATACCACATCGTTCCATGGATACCTTACTCACCTCATCGAGCATCTTCACCATTTCAATGGCCGCAAATGCGGCATCCAAGGCCGGATTACGGGTAGCAACAGGCGCACCAAAGATTGCCAGAAATCCGTCCCCGAGATACTTGTCCAGCACACCTTTGTGGCGAAGGATTATATTACCCATTTTCATATAGAAATAGTTCAACACTCCCACTACATCCTCAGTTGCCGCCAACTTGGACATCTCGGAATAGCCTCTGATATCGACATTGAAAACAGTAATGATTTTTCGCTCACCATGAGCCGTATGATCCTGATCACCCTTCTCAAGAATTGAGTTGATAACTTCTTCCGGGACGTATTTCTGAAAAACGGTTCTGATGAGCCTTTCCTTCTCGGCCAGTTGCCTGGATTCAGTATGCAACCTCGTATTTTCAAGAGCTATGGCAGTTGACGAGGCGACTGATTTAATCGATTGCAGATCTTCTTCTGTAAAGGATCCCATCTTATTGATCAGCTGAACGACCCCTACTACACGACCATTACTGATCATTGGCACGCATGCGAGGCTTCTGGTTTTAAAACCCGTTTTGTCATCTATGCCAGCAAAGAAATGTGGGCTTTCCTTGACATCCTGTATAACAACTGACTCACCAGTAGCCGCAACCCACCCGCATATACCCTGCCCAAGCCGCACCTGAGTGCCTTCAAGGTTTTTCCCGGCAATACCCGTTGCAGCATGGAATATCAGTGCCTCATGGTCAAGTAGCATGATAGTACCAGCCTCTACATTTATCAAATTGACCACCATATCAATAATGTAGTGGAGCACACGTCTGATATCAAAAGCGGACGATGTCAGCGCAATACCAATCCTGTTTAGGATCTCAAGTTCAGTGC
Source organism: Desulfoprunum sp. (assembly GCA_030696435.1). Classification (GTDB taxonomy): domain Bacteria; phylum Desulfobacterota; class Desulfobulbia; order Desulfobulbales; family Desulfocapsaceae; genus Desulfoprunum. The sequence goes on from JAUYSF010000450.1 coordinate 13,616, forward strand.
TCTTCGCTCGCTCCTTTGATAAGATTCGGGTCTGCTCCAGTGCCAGAGCAATACCGGTAACCAGCTGGGAAAACACTTTCTTTTCATGGGGGCCATAGACATAGGGTTTTTCAGCGCCGAGACAGATAGAGCCAATTATCTTACCATTTGCATGCAGGCTGTCGACCATACAGGATTGAAGGCCGAGTTTAGTAAACATATCCCTCTCAAAAAATGAGTCCTCTGCAACAAGGTTATCGCAATCTACTCTTTCCATGACATCAATGGGTCTCTGGAAAAGAGATGATTTCTTTTCCAGTACAATTTCCCCTGGAAGGCCGGAGGCAAATTTTCGAAAGGTCCGGATCAACCGCAGCTCATTGGTTGTTTGATCGAGCAGGGCGATCCCCAGCCACTGATGGGGAAGCACTTCATAGACCTTGTCTGCAACAGCGGCCAGAAGGTCATTTTCCTGAATGTCAGAGTTGATGATCTGGAGAATGGATAGAATAGCTTGCAGCTCACGACCCGTTTCTTTCTCTTTCGTCCCCAGTTCCTGCATTCTCAAGCTGGAACTGGTCGCATTGAAAAATGTTGCGAGAAAATTCAATATACTTTCATCCCAAGGTTTATCGGTACACTGAGTAAGTATCACCACCGCCTGTTGACCATTATGATAGGCCAAGGGAACAGCGGCTGCCATACGGCAATCTTCCGAAAACAGTTCCTGCCAGTTTGTAAAGCTTTCATGTAAAAACAAAGGTTTATTGTCATCGAAGGCTTTTTTTCCGACAAACTCAGAGAGTGCAAACTGTACGGAAGTACTTGCAAATCCATCCCCGGCACAATAGACACAGGCGACTGAACTCGGACCTTCACCTCTGGCAGCGATAAACACGGCTGCGCCTCCTGCACCAGTGATATCGAGAGCTTTATCAACCGCAAGAGATATCAGCGACTGCGGTTTGAGTCGCGAAGCCGCGAGAGTATTGATATCTTTGATAGCCTGGATTTCCAGCATGCGCTTTGTCAAGGATTCACTGGTCTGCTGGATATTTTGCCTCATAGCATCGGCAAGAAGCGAAATATTCTTCAGCTCGCTCTCCCCTGCTTGAGACGTAAGCTCTCTGCCTCTTTCCTTTCCCGACATCTTAGCCTCAATGGCGACAATCCCTTCGGCTATCTGTTTCAGGATGACATAGCCGCCTAGCGAAACAACCAACATGCCGAGAAGGTAGTACATAAGATCCTGACTACCGAGAAGATCTGTTTTCAAGCCGAGAAACAGTAACCCCAAAAGAGGACCGATGAAAAAAAGTGCGAAAGCAAGTGTCATTCGGTAAAAAACACTGTTCGCGTGGAGTGATAAAAACTTCTGCAGGGAGCTTTTAGACAATAATTTCATTACAGTTCCTGACAACAATACCCAATATTAAATTATATGTGCTCAGGCCTTATTCCTCGTTTGCTTTAGAATAAAACCCCTTCAGCCTGTTTTCTTTCGACCCAGAGGGGATCAACTCGCCTCATGAATCAGCAAGGCTAACCACCTGAAAAGCCGACGACATAAAGACATAATCCTTACATGTCAGGTCGGATATTGTCAAACAAATAGAGCCTTCTCTCACAAGAGCATTTCTTGATATGAGAGAATTCCTCAAACAACTTTAGGAATCAACTATGAGACAGAAGTGATCTGAGGTATATCTCTTATGCGTATGTTTTTATGCACGTATTGAATATTTCAGAATAATCAGTGATAGTAATTTCATCCCTCGCCATTGATTTGTTAACCTCAAGAGGATAGGATAGATGCCATGGATACTCATCACATGACAGAAATATTTGAGGGTGACAAACACGGGGATTCCCACGAGGAAATCCTCCAAATCGCCCTCCTTATTCACCCCAGCGTGGACTGTGCGCTAATTTCTCAGGCACATGAAGATCTGACAAGGATCTATTCAGGCACCTTCCCTGGATTTCGGCTCAGCAGTCCCAAATATCACAACCTGCGCCATGCTCGCCTGGTCGCCCTCGCCGCTGTTCGGCTTTTTCACGGTCTCTGGTGTGAAGGGAAGACTTTTTCGCCGGAGACCGTAACCCAGGGCCTTTTGAGCGCCTTTTTTCACGATACCGGCATGTTGTTGACGGATTCCGACACGGCCCTAACGGGTTCGGAATATTTCAAATACCACGAAGAACGATCCGTCACTTTTGTACAAAGGTATATCGAATCATCGACAATCCCCACATTCTACGCAGGCAATTGTGCCCTCATTATCCGTTGTACTGATCTCAACCGCGATCCCAGGACATTTGCCTTTCCTTCTGAGGAAATCCGTCTAGCTGGACAGGTAGTAGGGTCGGCCGACATCCTTGCGCAGATGGCGGATCGGTATTATCTGGAATGCCTTCCCCTGCTTTTTCAGGAACAAAAAGATGGAGACGCCCACAAGCATGATTCTCCCCTGGAACTCATGCAACGCACAGCGCAGTTTTATCATACCACTATAACCGAGCGGTTACAGATCGTCTTTGATGATATTTCCCGGGCCATGTACAGCCATTTTCGAGAACGCTGGAACATTGAGGGAGATTTCTACTCAAATTCTATCCGGAAAAATGTCGCCTACCTCGAAACAATCATAGCTAGATGCAAGTCGGAACAGGATTGTCTCAAGAGACATCTCAGACGCACTCCTCCTGCCCATTCCTCCTGAACTATCCCCTGCAGGCAGTCTTATTCTGAAGAATAATCCTTCAAAGACCTCATTTTTGCCTTGGATCATGGCCTGTTTCAAACATTTCAAAAAGATCATAAAAGAGCCGTGTCACCGCACTGAAATGGGTGACAGAACCCGAACTAGCATAGGCCTTGGTCAACTCCAGGGCCTTGAGAAAACTCTCCTGACTCTCAGATGTCTGCGGTGCCTTGAGGGCCTGCACCAACCTCTGACCAATATCTTCGTTCATTTCAAATCGCTCCTTTCGCGTTTTATAGAGACAACCATTTTTTCTGTTGACCGCTTTTGGCCGCCGCATTATCCAGGCACACCGGACTTTCAGAATCTTCAAGAATAGCTAAAGAGAAGGCGTTTCCTTGTTCCATGACCGGCCACAGGAGGGAGAGAGATGGTTCATTTTCATCTCGTTGCCGATAAATACAGCACACTCTCTTTGTCAGATGGTGCATTGAAAGAGATCTCTTGCGAGCGAAACACAATATTTATTTAATCAGAACTCCCCCCATGATAGACAACTACCTCTGCGAGACATGGCACCCATGTCTGGTCCAGCCATCAAATTGCGCAGCAATACCGAATTGTTCAGCCTTCTGATAAAGGGAGTGGAAATGGGACTGGAGATTGGCAAGCTGTTTGGGACTCATTCTGAGGACCCGTTTGAATTGGACTATTTTCCAGTGCTGACGAGCTACATACCGACTACTCCTTGCCCTTCCAACCTCCTCGGTATCGGCAAAAACCATCACTGTGGCAATAGCACCGGCCAATTCCTGTACCTGATTGTTCTGTGTTGTTGGCTGGACTTCGAACTGATAAAAGACTGGATAAATTGTCACCATAGTCAGTCCTTCCTGGTAAGGAACAATTTCCTTTACAAAAAAACCCGAAAAATATCAGCCTCCACAATATCATGCTGGATGTTACCGGACAACAAAAAACCCGCAATCCTTTTCAGGGTGCGGGTT
>JAUYSF010000307.1 GCA_030696435.1 Desulfoprunum sp.
GGCCGTGCCGGATGGCGGACTGATTGAAAAGGATTCCGGCTCTGAGATGTACCAGGAGATGCTCGATGGCGAAACAGCCAAGGCTGCCGCCAGCGGCAAAGGTCTGGGACTGGGACAGGCAATGTTCGAACAGATGAACGATCTCATTGAGAAGAGAAAGGAATCAGACACCTAACCTATTCCGTTCGTTGGCATTGGACTCATCGGGATCGAAATCGCTATCGCTATCGAAATCGGATTGAGTCTTTCGGTGCAGTGACTTCTGAGTCGCAGTCGCACTTTCCCTGAAACTGCTATATTTTTTGCGAACTCGATTCGATATCGATAGCGATTTCGATAGCGATTTCGATTATTCGCCGAAATGGGGGGCTGAAAGAATTATAAACCACCTAATCTATTTCCCCCCTACCAGACCCGTTCTTTTTTTCTAAGCCGGCGTTCAAAAATAGCCATACCATTGAAATGTCATGGCCGGCATAAGGGGCCGTAATGAAATAGTCAGAAATGTAATGGAAATTTCATAACGGCCCCTAAAGTTTCCCTCCAGCCCCTCCGATAAGAGATGCAAGGATAGTACAGGCAGGCTCAATAATCGTGCAAGGATGCAACGACAAGAAAGCATGGAGGCGAATCATGATACAGAGCACAGGACTTCAACAGACCACAAGCCCTCAGATTAACAGACAATACCAGACAAATGATGTCTACACCCGGCAGGAACAGGGCCAGACAAGCGTCTCGGAAAGACTCATTGCGGCGACCGACAAGGTTTCCCTCAGCTACAGTTCAGATTCCGTCCTGACCTACTCCAGTTCGATGACCCTGCAAGGGGGCAAGAACGACGGATATGATATGTTGCGCGGCTTGGTCATGAATATGCTCAAGGAGCAGGGCATCGACAGCAAGATCGCTACGGATGGCGGTGAGATTGATTTAAACAGCCTCACCCAGGAAGATGCCAAGGCCCTCATAGCCGACGACGGTTATTTTGGGGTTGATCAAACCTCTGATCGTATTGTAAATCTTGCAACTGGTATCGCAGGCGGAGATGTCACCCGGCTCGAGGCCATTAAACAAGGTGTGGAAAAAGGATTTCAGGAGGCCCTCGACGCCTTTGGCGGCTGGCTTCCGGATATTTCGCACCAGACCTATGACGCAGTCATGAGTAAACTTGACGAATGGGCTGGAAAAACCAACAACAGTCAGGAATCGTACACCTAGGTGATATTATGAGTATAGAATTTTTTGGGGTCGGGGGACCTGGGCAGATTGGCAACTTAAAGAAGACTCAGGTCGCCAAGACCGACACAAAAACAGAGACCGGACAAACCGACAAGGTACAGTTTTCTTCTGTCCTGCAGGATGTCCACAAGGCCCAAGCCGCCAGGGGCAGCAGTAACTCCGACAGGATTGAACGGGTACAGGAGCTCAAGGCCCAGATAGCCGAAGGCACCTATGAACCCGATCTCCAAAAGGTCGCCTCTTCGCTCCTGCAATTTCTCGTAGAACGGAGATAGAGATGAACGCCAGGACCACCACCCACGACAACCTCGTTCGCCTACGTGACGTGATCATCCAGGAGCGTGAATATGCCAAAGTACTGGATATGTCAGGCATGATAGAGATGATGCGCGAAAAGGAAGAACTGATTCAGGTGCTGGCCCACGTTCAAAAGATTGATGTAGCAGACCGACCGATAGCCACTCAGATCCGCCATGAAAATAGGCGTAACGCCTATATCTTCAAATCTACCCTCGGCTGGATCCGAGAGCTCATGGAGTTTTTCGGCAAACGCACAGTCACCTCGACCTACTCGGCAAGTGCCGGAACCGTCTCATCCCAGGTCAACGGCAGACTCCTCTCAGGCAGGGTGTAAATCATGGCAGGACTCGTCAACGCACTCAATTCCGCCCGCACATCTCTTGAGGTCAATCAGAAATCGATTGAGGTCATCGGCAACAACATATCCAACCTCAACACCGAAGGATATTCCCGCCAGAGCACCACCCTGACCCCCTACCCCGCCATGAATTTCGGCGACTTCTTTATCGGCCAGGGCGTCAAGGTGACCGATGTGCAGCGCGACCATGATGTCTTTGTCACCAACCAGCTCCAGAGTAAATCCGTCGCCTTCGGGCTCTATAACGGCCAGAGCCGAGCACTTACCGAGCTTGAGCGGGTCTTCAATGTCACAGAGGAAAATATTGCCACCGAGGTCGACCGCTTTTTTGATTCATGGCAGGAACTTTCAGCCAGCCCCAGTGATTTGGTCTTGCGTGATATCGTCATCCAGCGCGGCGAATTGCTCTCGACAAAATTCAACAATACCGTCAATGATCTCAATACCGTCCAGGAAAATATCAACGACTCGATTGTCTCCAAGGTTGACGATGTCAACTCAAAGATCAGGGAGATCGCCGATCTGAATGAACGGGTCTTCAATATCGAGATCCACGGCCAGACCGCCAACAGTGCCAGGGATAGACGGGATCAGCTCGCCAAAGAACTGGCTGGATCCGTCGGGGCCCAAACCTATGAGGATGCCAAAGGCATGCTGGCCGTCCAACTTCCCGGCGGCATGCCACTCGTCCAGGGAAATCAGGCCATGTCCATTGAGGCGGTAACGGTCAGCGGTAATCTGGAACTCCAGCTCCATGCCGGAGGCGTCACCAGAACCCTTGGCCAGCAGAATCTCGGTGGGGAATTTGAAGGACTGGTGAACATGCGGGATACTTTTATCCCCGAGCTAAAAGACGATCTCGACAAACTGGCCTATGAAATAAGCACCCAGGTCAATGCCCAGCACAGGGCCGGAGCCGGTCTTGATTCCGTTACAAACAGGGACTTTTTTGTCGAGCCGCTCGTCGTACTCGATGCCGCCCGGAATATGAGCGTCAACTCTCTCCTCGACTCATCGCAGGTCGCCGCCGCCCAAGCTCCACCGGCACCAGGCCCACCGGCAGAAGTCATCAGCACCGGAGATAACCGCAACGCCCTGATCATCTCCAGCATTGGTGAAACATATCTCATTGGCGGAATTGATAATTTTGATTCCTACTACGGCAAAATGACCTCACGGGTCGGGGTGGAAAGCAATCAGAATCAGCTCTCACTCCAGGGCGCCGAAGATGCCGTGGTCCAGCTCCAGAATATGCGTGACGGCCTCGCCGGCGTATCGCTGGAAGAGGAAATGATTGATCTGATCGTCTACCAGCGCGGTTTTGAATCATCGGCTAAATTTTTGTCGACGATCGATGAGATGATGAACTCACTTATAAATATGAGAAACTAAGCATATCATCTGCGATCCTCAAATCGCCGCTGATCCCGTGCCAAAGGGGGTATTAAAAAAATATGAAAGTTACAGAAAACACCACCTACCGCATGCTGCAGACCAACCTGGACAGGATTACCAGCAAGCTGGAAAACACCCGTTTTCAAGGAGCAACCGGCATCAAGCTGAATAAACCCTCTGATGATCCCGCCTCCATCCGGCCGGTACTGACCACCAGGACTCAGATCAGACACACCGAGCGCTACCTGGAAACGATGGGCGTTACTCTCGACAAAATGGAGTCGACCGACGGCCATCTGGCCCATGTCGAAAATATCATGGTCAGGGCCAAAGAAATTGCTATTAGCTCCATAAACAGCGGCATGAGCACCGAAGACCTCTCAACTCTGGCTGACGAAATAAGCCAGCTCCGCCAGGAACTGCTTGATTCCGCCAATGCAAAGGTGGACGGCAAGTATATCTTTTCCGGCTACGAGGAAAACACCATTCCGTTCGTCGAGAATCCGGCATACATCCCGGCAGCCGTCCCGCCCGCCCTGCCAATCCCTGGACAATACGATCCAACCGATAGTACCACCTGGCCATATCTCTATCAGGGCGACAACAACCCGACGGAACTGGAGATCACCCCAGGTGAATATTTAGAGACCAACCTAACCGGCAACGATTTGTTCTTCGGTGTCTCCAACACCACCTGGGCAGATTCGCCACCGGCGGCAAACCAGTCGGATACCGGCAGGATCGACATTTTCAGTGTGCTGACCCGTGTCGAGGAGGCCATCCGCGCCGGAAACGTAGATGACCCACTTGGGGCGGGCGGTAGCATCCAGACTCAAATCGATAACCTGGAAGTGGGAGCCGATCAGGAACGGCGACTGCGCAGCCAGTTGGGCAACAAGGCTTCGCGGGTAGAATCCGCCATGCTGCACCAGGAGGATGTAAAGATCGACTTGGAGCAGATTCTCTCGCGCTACCAGGACACCGATGCCATAGAAAATTTCAATGATATCGTCAAGCAGGAAACTGCCTTTCAGGCCGCCCTCAGCATTACCTCGAAGGTTTCCCAGATATCCATCCTGGATTACTTTTAGATGTCATTATCTGGTTCCCATGCGGCGCATGGGAACCCCGGGTGTTTCGCTGTACAGTTACATCGTAATTGACATCTCCCCACGTACCACATATTATCAAAATACGTTGAGAGTTCGAGGGCTTTCATAGATACAGTGCAGCCAAGGGATACAATCCAGAACATCAACACTACTTGTGGGGTGAATCATGCTGGTTTTGACCAGAAAAACCGGAGATGGTATAATGATAGGCGATGATATCGTCATAAAAATCATTGAGATGAAGGGTGGTGGTGTCCGCATCGGCATCGAAGCCCCCCAGGATAAAAAGATCTACCGCCAGGAAATCTATGATCGGATCACCCAGGAAAACAAGGAAGCCCTGCAGTGGAATCTGACTGATCTAGATGCCTTAAGTGAAAACCTCATCGTTGAGAAAAAGAAATGAAAAAAATACAAACTCGTTTTGGTGAGGTTGAATACGATTCCGAGAACCTGTTGCACTTTCCGGCCGGGCTGATAGGTTTTCCGACACTGCACGACTTCATCGTCATGCCCAACAAGAAACAGGGCCCGTTGTTCTGGATCCAGAGCGTCGAAGATCCGGATATCGCCTTCATCCTCACCGACCCGACCAATTTCTTTCTCGATTACGCCGTTCTCCCCGACAGTTCAGAAAGAAACACCCTGAGAATTGACCAAGATGATGAGTGTTTTGTCCTCTCCGTGGTCACTGTGCCACCAGACCAAAATATCACCATCAACCTCTCAGCGCCCATCCTCTACGCCACAAAGACCAATCGGGCCATCCAGATAATCCTGGAAAACACCGATTACAAACCGAAGACCCCGCTCCCCTCTCCCTAATTCATTCCGACAGGGATCCCTACTATCTAACGTTCGTGCCTGGTTCCCATGCGTCGCATGGGAACCCCGTCTTGACTGCGCCGCAGTCTGGTGTGGCATTGATACAGCAAACGATTTCCTCTAGCTGGGGATTTCTTTGTCCTGCAGAAGAGCTCTTCATCCATAGTACACCGATTCTTTATCATTTTTCCCTAAACTTTTGCCAACAAACTGACGAAATATAACATACCTGCGAGGTACACCAAAAAGAGACACTACGTTTGTAAAAATGATTGAAAATGACGCCGAAACACCCCTTCAAGGAGGATTTACACAATGGCACTTACAATCAATACAAACGTATCATCATTAAATGCCCAAAGAAACTTAAGCAAATCACAGACAGACCTTTCCCGCTCCATGCAGCGACTCTCGTCAGGTTTGCGAATCAACTCAGCCAAAGACGATGCAGCAGGTCTTGCTATTTCAGACCGTATGACATCCCAGATCCGCGGCCTAAATCAGGCAGCACGTAATGCAAATGACGGCATTTCCCTAGCCCAGACGGCGGAAGGAGCACTCCAGGAAACCACCAACATCCTGCAGCGTATGCGCGAACTGGCCATCCAGTCGGCAAACGACACCAATAGCGCCTCCGACCGGGCGTCTCTTCAGGCCGAGGTTAATCAGCTTCAGCAGGAAATGAGCCGGATTGCCAACAGCACCTCCTTTAATGGCAAAAATGTTCTGGATGGTACTCTGAATAATGCCCAGTTTCAGGTTGGTGCCAACGCCAATGAAACAATCGCCTTCTCCATTTCTTCGGCCAAGGCAGCAGATCTGGGTAACAACTCGTTATCATCAGACAATGCCACTGCAAATTTCAGTATTGAGCATGCCACCAGTGCCGCGGCGGCCAGTTCAGCCAACGATGTGATAACACAGACCCTGACCATCATCGGTGAGGATACTGCAACCGCAGCGGTAACCACTGCGGACAGCGCACTCACGATTGCTGCTGTAATCAATGCAGAATCCGCAATCACGGGTGTCACCGCTACTGCCAGGACTACTGCGACGCTGCAGACCCTGACATCTACCGGCGCAGTGAGCTTCTCTTTACAGGGCACCAACAGTACTGCTGTCACTATTACGGCTACGGTAGCAGCCCTCACAGACCTCTCTGAGATCAGCAAGGCCATTAATCAACAAAGTGGTTCCACCGGTATTACAGCCAGTATTGCCAATAACATTATAACTTTGACCCAGGCCGAGGGTGAAGATATCAAGATCTCCGATTTCTATGGTGGCGGAGTTGCAACGAGTCAAGCAACAATCACTGTTACAGGCAGCGAGGCAGGTGGCATCGCCATTGGTGGTTCGGGATCCCTCGATTCCACCACAGTTGGTGGCGAGCTCACTTTTGATTCCAATTCAACCTTCAATATCAGCAGTTCAATCGCAGCCAGTGCGGGTTCCCTGTTCTCTACAGGTGCAACTGTTGCCAATACAAGCAGCCTGGCCTCCATTGATGACGTGGATATATCTACCGTTACCGGTGCAGCTGATGCCATAAAATCTATTGATGGAGCCCTTGGCACCATTGACAGCATGCGTGGTGATCTTGGTGCAATTCAGAACCGATTCGAATCCACCATTGCCAATCTGTCCAATGTCTCTGAGAATCTCTCCGCTGCCCGCAGTCGAATACTGGATGCAGATATTGCCATGGAAACCTCAGCAATGACAAAAAACAATATACTGCAGCAGGCCGGTGTCGCTATTCTTGCGCAGGCCAATCAGACTCCGCAATTGGCTCTGCAGTTATTGCAGGGATAGATATCAGCTGGAATCCACATCGCAATTCACACCTATATTTAAAAAAGAAAGCCTAGTGAGTTGAAATTCACTAGGCTTTCTTTTTTTTTGCCGGCAAACAATGAATGCTTGGTGCATTTTATCTCATTCGATGCAAAAATCCATCAGGTGCGACGGTGAGCAGCAATTTATGCTGAATTGATTTGTCAATTTCAAATTCCGTATGGGTTTTTAAAAATTCATGTACTGCTGTTTTTGGATTATCACCCGGCCCCCATGGTCTATCCGGGAACATTTCGGCAGGCATATCCTCAATGAGTGTATCAAAAACACAGCAATAGCTACCTACTGAAACAAGTGGCGTATATGCTTCTAATTCTGCCAGAACATGATTATGGGTGTGGTTTGCATCGAGACAGACCAGTATACAGTCATGGTTTTCCGCACGTTTGCACACCTCTTCAATCACCTCCGATGCAATGCTCGACCCTTGGATCATCTCTATTTTATGCGCCAGAGGATGGTTTTCTATTGCTTCCCGGTTGTGAGACCGAATATCAATATCTAAACCTAATACCCGCCGTTTGCCCGACATTGGATCAAGGACTGAACCGGAATTTACCGCATCGCAATAATCGAGCATTGTCAGCATAGAAGCACTCATGATCAAAGATCCACCATGGGCAATACCAGTTTCAATAATGAGATCGGGTCGAACCTGCCAGATTATTTCTTGCATAGCAATCATATCTTGAGGAATTTGAATTATTGGCCGACCCATATATCTAAAGTTATAAGAATATTTATATTGAGCGGCATCATGAATCCATTTGAGCGAGAGATCTTGCAAAGCCCTATCCTCTCCTATCCGCGATATATTTTCTTGCACTTCCTGTTCGAATTGTTCAATGCGATTCATTTACCAATCTCCTCCAATCAACTGCTTCTGAACAAATATATCGAATCCCTTCTTTTCCATAATTGGCAATCAAATCAAGTCCACTGACATAAGGAGTGAATTCACCATGTAATTGGGAATAAGGACAACACCTGTACTTCATGTACCTTACACTGATGCCATGTTTTTCAAATAAAGTATGATCTAGATATTTTAATGCACCTAGCCCGGTGATATAGGTCGTCCCCCCCAATCTTTTTACTATTTCCAGTACTCTGAGACTGCTTGATCCTTCAATTCCCAACTCCTTTACATCAATAAATGATTTTGACTTATCCAAAGAAAAATATTTAATCAGTGACAAAAGAGAGGCTCGAGCCAGGGAACCAATATTGGGATATTCAATCGAATAAACATTACTCGCAATTTCCAATGCATCTTCGGCAAAACGAGCACCTTCAAAGCTTTTTTTTAATAACTCAATATGGTTGTCCCTCCAACTGCTTACCGGAGCAAATTCAACTTCGTCAATGCTCTGTCCCAACGATCTGTTCTTTAATGGCACAGTCATCCATCGGACACCTTTTGCAGTTTTAATCTGTACTCTATTGACAAAACTGCCTTTTGAGAATTGAACATCATCGTAATGTACAAAACAATCTGCTAAGCTTACCTGTTCCAGCATTCCAACCCAAGGGAATAGCATTGATTGTGAAATTACGACATTCATCAACTCTCCTTCATGGCGTCTAAAAACAACTCCATCAAGATTATATCATGCCATGCGCCATCAATATATTTATGCTTTAAATACTTCCCGCACTGAATAAAACCAATTTT
>JAUYSF010000319.1 GCA_030696435.1 Desulfoprunum sp.
GCAGCATCACCACCTACAGCGGCGACTACGATTTCTATCTGCAGGAACGGGAGATCCGCCGCGAACAATTGCAGGCCAGCCATCGCCGACAGCAGGAGATGCTCGCCAAAGAAGAGGAATTTATCGCCCGTTTCGCAGCCAGGGCCTCGCATGCCTCCCAGGTCCAGTCGCGGGTGAAGAAGATCGACAAGATCGAGCGCATCGAACTGCCGCCCGAACAGCGGACCATCCGTTTCGACTTCCCCATGCCACCCCGAAGCGGCGATGTCGTCCTGCATCTCAAAGATCTCGGTAAAATCTGGCAGACTCCGGAAAACAGCGAGAAAAAGGTCTTCAGCGGTCTCACCGGTACGGTCAGACGACAGGAGAAGATCGCCGTGGTCGGGGTCAACGGCGCCGGCAAATCGACGCTGTTAAAGATTATCAGCGGCCAGACCGAGGCCAGCGCTGGCAGCCTCTCCTTCGGTGCCAGCCTCAGTACCGGCTATTTCAGCCAACATGCCATGGACATCCTGCACCCGAGCCACACGGTCTTCGAGGCCGTCCAGGAAGCCATGCCGATGGAGAACATCGGTGTCATCCGCAACCTCTGTGCCGCCTTTCTCTTCCAGGGTGACGATGTCCACAAACGTATCGCCAACCTATCCGGTGGCGAGAAGAGCCGGGTCGTCCTGGCCAAACTCCTGGTCCAGCCCCTGAATCTGCTGATCCTCGACGAGCCGACCAACCACCTCGACATCCAGTCGCGCGAGGTCCTGCTTGAGGCCCTGCAGAAATTCGACGGCACGGTCATCCTGGTCAGCCACGACCGGCATTTTCTCCGCAGCCTGGTCACCAGGGTCTTTGAGATCGACCACGGTGAGATGCGAATTTTCGAAGGCAACTACGATTACTACCTGCGCCAGACACAAGGCGCAGAGACCGCACACTGATTCTCGCGGCCAGTTCTTCAGCTTGTAACCCCGTCCGCCCTGCCCCGTTGCAGAACACATCGGACATCACTTTATGGAAAACAGACAATGATACACGCCTCAAATATTGCCCTGTCCTACGGCAAAAGAATCATCTTCAAGGATGTCAACATCAAGTTCACCGCCGGTAACTGCTACGGCCTGATCGGTGCCAACGGCTCCGGCAAATCAACCTTTCTCAAGATCCTGGCCAACCAGCTCGAAGCCGACAAGGGCGAGATATTCGTCGGGGCCAAGGAACGTATCGCCTTTTTGAATCAGGATCAGTTCGCCTTCGACGAGGAAACGGTGGCCAACACCGTGCTGATGGGCCACAAACGCCTGCACGAGGTCATAGCCGAACGCGAAGCCCTCTACGCCAAGACGGAATTCACCGATGAAGACGGGCTGCGCAGCGGCGAACTTGAGGCCGAATTCGCCGAGATGAACGGCTACGAGATCGAATCCGAGGCCGCGGTCCTGCTTAGCGGCCTCGGCATTCCGGAAGAAATGCGCGAGAAAAAGATGAAGGAGCTCGAAGGCGGCGACAAGGTCCGAGTCCTGCTGGCCCAGGCCCTGTTCGGCAATCCCGACATCCTGCTGCTCGATGAGCCGACCAACAACCTCGACATCAAATCCATCGTCTGGCTGGAGGGCTTTCTCGAACGCTTCCAGAATACCGTTATCATCGTCTCCCATGACCGGCACTTTCTCAACCAGGTCTGCACCCACATGGCCGACATCGATTTCGGCCGGATCCAAGTCTACGTCGGCAACTACGATTTCTGGTATCAGGCCAGTCAGCTCTCCCTGCAGCAGCGCCAGGACGCCAACAAGAAGGCCGATGCCAAGGCCAAAGACCTCAAGGAATTCATCCAGCGCTTTTCCTCGAACGCCTCCAAAGCCCGGCAGGCCACCTCGCGCAAGAAGCTCCTCGACAAACTCGAACTCACCGACCTGCCGACCTCTTCGCGCAAGTATCCCTTCATCCTGTTCAAGCCGAACCGGCCCTGCGGTGATGTCATTCTCGAGGTCGATCACATCTCCAAGACCATCGACGGCGCCGAGGTGCTGAAGAATTTCACCCTGACCATCGGCAAGGGCCAAAAAATTGCCTTCGTCGGCACCAACAGTCTGACCATCACCACCCTCTTCCAGATCCTGGCCGGTGAGATGGCACCTGACAGCGGCACCTTCCGCTGGGGATTAACCATGAGTTCCTCCTATTTCCCCAAAGAAAATAGCGGGTTTTTCAATAGCGAGATGACCCTGGTCGACTGGCTGGGCCAATATACCCCGGTGACCGAAGGTGAGAGTTTTGCCCGCGGTTTCCTCGGCAAGATGCTCTTTTCCGGCGACGAGGCCCTGAAAAAGACCGGTGTCCTCTCCGGCGGCGAAAAGGTCCGCTGTTTGTTGGCGAAGATGATGCTGAGCGACGCCAACGCCCTGATCCTCGATGAACCGACCAACCATCTCGATCTGGAATCGATCACTGCGCTGAATAACGGCCTGCAGGCCTTCAGCGAGATCATCCTGTTCTCCTCGCACGACCATACCCTGGTCCAGACCGTGGCCAACCGCATTATCGAAATTCTGCCCGGCGGCGTCATCGACAAGATGCTGCCTTACGACGATTATCTCGCCGATCCCGAGATCCAGGCGATGCGCGAGGAATTCGGAGCAAAACAAGGCTGATCTGCCGAAATCGAAATCGCTCACAGCAACGAGAAAATGCCGGATGAACAGCAAGGATTCGATAGCGATCGCGATTTCGATTTCGATACCGATACGTCCAAAACCAACGAACTGAATAGTTATAAAATCCCTTGCCTCCCCCTCAATGAGCCATTAGTCTGGACCGGCATTTCGGCTTCTGCGAGGGGGATTGTCTGCTCGCCCTTCCCCTTGCCTCACTTTCCGCACATCTCCGATGGAGGCTCCGTATGACACTTCGTACCCTGTTTTCCGGCCTGATATTTCTCTTCTGCCTGAGCCTGGCGATTCCGCCAACCCCGGCCTTGAGCGAGACGACCAATCTTCTCTCCCTGCAGGAAGGTTGCCTGCCGGTGATCGTTCCCGCGACCTACGGCGGCTGGGACGCCCATAATCTGCTCGACGACAGCCCGACCAGCGGCTGGGCCAACGAGACCGGCAATATCAAAAACAACGTCTTTGTCTTTGAGCTGGCCACCGACGCGACCCTTGATTCCTTCGAATTCGACAATGCCGGCGTTGATTCCGAGGGTGCAGCGGCCAAAGACATCCTGGTCGAGATATCGAGCCTATCGGCCGCCGCCGGATTCACCAAGGTGCTGCAGGCAAGTCTTGCCAACATCACCGACGGGCAGAAATTCAAGGTCGAAAAGGCCCTCCCCGGCCACTGGCTGCGCCTGACCATTCTGACAAACTACGGCAACGCCGAATATACTGAGCTCTTCGGTTTCCGGGGTTATGGCGACAGACCTGAGCCAGGCAAATCACCCGTTATCTCCGGGACCTATTCAACCAGCTACGCGAACTTCCATGTCCGTCAGCAGGGCACCGCCCTGGCCGGTTGCTATGAATACAACGACGGCCTGCTGAACGGGGCCATCGAGGGCCGGGTGATGAAAATCACCTGGCAGGAAGGCCCGGAAAGCAAGGGACCGGCGATCATGGTCTTTTCTTCGGACGGCAAATCCTTCAAGGGCTTCTGGTGGCATGAGAAGGCCCAAAACAGTCCGGCCGGGACCTGGGATGGCAGCAAGACTTCGGACACCGTCGGCAGCTGCCCGCACTGGTCAGGGTCGTTGGGCGGCGAACTGCAGAAACAGCTGGAGGCCACCGGCAGGGCGAGGGTATACGGCATCCGCTTCGCGCTTGACTCCGCCGTCATTCAACCGGATTCCTACCCGATCCTCGTGGAGATCGCCGACGTGCTCAAGGCCGATACCGCCCTTCGCCTGGCCATTGAAGGCCATACCGACGCCACCGGTGCAGCCGATCACAACCAGCCCCTTTCCGAACAGCGGGCCGCCTCGGTCAAGACCTATCTCGTCGAGAAGGGTATCGCAGACGACCGCCTGTCAACCTCGGGATTCGGCCCTGCAAAACCCGTAGCCGACAATGACAGCGAACTCGGCCGCGCCCAGAACAGAAGGGTCGAACTCGTTCGCCAGTGATTTTTGCACTGCCCGAGGCCCGGGCACTTGCCAAAGACGCTTTTGGCAAGTATAATTTCCTTAAAAATGATTTATGGATAGTTTACTTTCCTTACACCTGAGAGACCTGAAAATGGCAAAGGACTCACTGGCCGACAAGGCCCTTTCTCCCGTGGCCCTTGATCTCCTGGCGCGACTGGGCCAGGGCATCAGGACCGCCCGCACCCGGCGTGGCATCCGCCAGGAGGACCTGGCAAAACGGGCATCGATGTCCAGGGTCCGGCTGCGCAAGCTGGAAAAAGGCGATCCGACCGTCGGCCTTGGGGCCCTGGTGCAGATCCTTGAGGTCCTCGACCTGCTCGATCAATTTGCCCATCTTGCCGATCCGGGCCGGGACGAGTTGGGGCTGGCCCTGGAGGCACGGCAACGCAAAGGCCGGGTCGATATCAAAACCCCAAAAGACGATCTCGACTTCTAGGGAATAAACCATGCCGGCAGACCGCACCTACGTCTATATGCACCTGCCGACAGCTGGGCAGTTCGTCCCCGCCGGCATCCTTAATATCAACCAGGAGGCAGGTGCTGTAATCTCCGAGTTTCGCTACGGCCACCGCTATCTGGAGCGAGACGATGCAATCCCGGTCGATCCTCTGCAGCTCCCTCTTACAACGCAAGAGTTTCAAACCATTGGTCTTTTCGGGGCCTTCCAGGATGCCAGCCCCGACAGTTGGGGTCGGCATTTGCTGGATCGAGCCGCCGAGGCATACGGCCTCAAACCGACGGAATTCGACTATCTCACCGTCCTCGACCAGGACAGCCGTATCGGCGCCCTCGCCTTCGGCCCGGATCTCCAGGGCCCCCGCCCCTCTAGGCCTGCCTGGCGACCGGAAAGCGTTGACGGTGATCGCCTCGATTTTGCCGGTATGCTTGAGGCCGTCGACGCGATTCTTTCCGACGCCCAACTGCCCCCGCAGTTCCGCCGTTTTCTCCTGCGGGGTTCATCCGTCGGCGGGGCCAAACCCAAGGCTGCGGTCGACTATGAAGGCCGCTTCTGGATCGCCAAATTCTCAGAGATTCTCGATAGCTGGCCGACTTGCCGGGCCGAAATGGCGGCCATGGGGCTGGCCGGAAAATGCGGTATCCGAGTGCCTCTCTGTCGGGTTATCTCCGTCATGGGCCGCGATATCTTCCTGATCGAGCGCTTCGATCGCTACGGCGAGCACTCAAATCCCCAGCGCCGGCACTTCGTTTCGGCCATGACCATGACCGGCGCAAAGGAGATGACCAAGGGCAGCTACGGCGACATCGCCCGCGCCATCCGCAGA
>JAUYSF010000387.1 GCA_030696435.1 Desulfoprunum sp.
TGGCAAAAAGATGTCGAAATCCACCGGTAATGTCATCGATCCGCTTGAGATCATGGGGAAATACGGTACCGATGCCATGCGTTTCACTCTGACCGCCTTTGCCGCTCAGGGCCGCGAAATCAGGCTTGACGAGGAACGCATCGAGGGCTACCGCTTTTTTATCAATAAGATCTGGAACGCCGCCCGCTTTGCCCTGATGCACGTCAGCGACTGCGATGAGGCGGTACGGGAGGTCGTAAGGCAGCCGCAGGAGCTTTCCCTGATCCATCGCTGGATCCTCAGTCGCACGTCGGCCACCATCAGTGCGGTACGGGCGGGGCTTGACGGCTATCATTTTAACGATGTGGCCTCAGCCAATTACCAGTTCATCTGGCATGAGTTCTGTGACTGGTATCTCGAATGGATCAAGGCTGACCTGTTCAGTAAGGATGAGACTGCTAAGCATCAGGCCAGAGGTGTCCTGCTGGTGGTCCTGGAGACCATCTTGAAACTCATCCACCCGATCACTCCCTTTGTCACCGAGGAGATCTGGAGCGTGCTGCCGGGAAAACGGTCCACCCTGATGCTGACTGCCTTTCCCGAAGAGCAAGAAGGCTGGCAGTGCCCCGAGGCCGAGGAACAGGTAGCACTCTTAATGGGCATTATCACCGGTATCCGTAATATCCGCTCCGAGGCCGACGTGCATCCTTCCGCCCGTATTGAGGCCTTTGTCATTTGTAACGATGAGGAGAAAAAGGCGCTGATCGAGGCTTATCGAGCCCCCATTGCCGATATGACTCGGCTGAGCGATCTTACCGTCCAGATTGGGGGCGAAAAGCCCGCCGATGCGGCGACCTATATCTATAACGATATCGAGATCTATGTGCCCCTGAAAGGGCTGGTGGACGTGGCTGCTGAACTTGAAAAATTGGGTCGCGAGCGGGAAAAGACCGAGGTCAAGCTCAAGCAGGTGAATGGCAAACTGGGGAACGAGAAATTCCTGGCCAATGCCCCTGAAGATGTGGTGGCCAAGGAGCAGGAGAAAAAAGATGCCCTCGACGCCCGGCTGGCCACGATCGCCGAAGCGGAAGAACGCCTGCGGAAAATGGTTTGATGAGTCTGATATCATGGATAAAAATTTATTGCATGGCCTGATCAGAACCTTTCTGGCCGAGGATATCGGTCGGGGAGATCTGACCAGTGAATCGATCTTTGGCGAAGACCAGATCGGCAGTGCCCGGCTGGTGGCCCGTGAGGCCTTTGTCGTAGCCGGGGCAGGGGCAGTGGCGGCCGAGGTCTTTAAGGTGCAGAATCCTGCCATTGCCGTCATCGATCCGGTTGAAGATGGCAGACGGGTACAGCCGGGGGATGTCGTGCTCACGGTGTGTGGCCCGGTGGTCGATCTCCTGAAGGCGGAGCGGGTCGCTCTTAATCTTTTGCAGCGCCTCTCGGGTATTGCTACTCTGACGGCCCGTTTTGTCGACTGTGTCAAAGGTTATCCGGTGCGCATTACCGACACCAGAAAGACCACGCCCGGCCTGCGGGTTCTGGAAAAATACGCGGTGCGGGCTGGCGGCGGCACGAATCACCGCTTCAATCTCACCGATGGTGTGCTGATCAAGGATAACCATATTGCCGCCTGCGGTTCAATCACTGAGGCCGTGGCCAAGGTCAGGGCCAGGGCGCCCCATACCATCCGCATCGAGGTTGAGACCGAGACTATCGAGCAGGTGCGGGAATGTCTGGCCTGCCGGGTGGACATCATCATGCTTGATAACATGACGATTGCCGATATGAAAGAGGCGGTTGCTTGTATTGGCGGGCGTGCCCTGGTCGAGGCCTCCGGCGGGGTCAATCTCGATACGGTTGCCGAGATCGCCAGGACCGGGGTGGATATCATCTCCATCGGTGCCCTGACCCACTCCGCGCCGTCCTGCGACATTGGTATGGACTGGTCATAGAGCGGGCCTGCGGCAAAGATTGATTTGCATGTGCTGCGTAATGTGGAAAAACTCTTGATTATTACTGATAAAATATGTGATAATAGGCAAAACGTCGATGTCAGGTGCTGTCTCCTGATGTTCAGGAACTCAACCATGGAATGGTGTTTAATTAAAAGAGGAACACTCACATGCGCTGTCCAAAATGTGGATTCATCTCGTTTGATCATCTGGATAACTGCTTGAAATGTAATAGAGAATTCAAGGGTATGCCCGGAGTAATTGAAGGTACTGTATTCAAGGTACAGGCACCATCTTTTCTGAAAATGCAGATGGAGCCGGAGAAAAAGTCCTTTGGAGATATAGAGATCGACGGTGATGTGGAAAGCGGGGAATTTGATCTGCATGATCCCGATCTTGAGATTCTTCTTGATGAAGATGCAGACGAGGCCTCGGAAATGTCTTCCTCCATGCAGTTTGGCAAGGACGCAGGTGCCGGTGAAATCTCTTCCGGCGATGCCTTTGAGCTGTCTATGGATACCGCCAAGGAAGAAGAGGAAGAGGGCCTATCCATCGATCTTGGCCAGTTTCAGAATGATCTTGACGACGGGAATGCTGGATTTGATGATATCTTCAGCGGGAAACAAAATGAGGAGAAGGTCAAACTCGATTTTCCTGAAGAACTTGGTGATATGTCAGATCTTTCGCCTCCTCACCAAAAAATTGTTCCCCCTCCAATCCGAAAAACGGCAAGCCAGGCTGAGGGGTTGGATGATCTCAATCTGGACCTTGATCTCGATGGTCTCAATAAAGCAACTCCTGCTGCCCCCAAAGAGAAAAGAACCGCCGGCAAGGCTGCAGCAATCCTTTCTCTTGATGAAATAGATCTCTCAACTGCTGTCAAGCCCGGTAACATTGCGCGAAAAAGCGAATCCGACGCCATGAATATGGATGAAGAGCTCAATTTTGACCTCGATCTTGGTGGCCTGTCAATTCACAAGGATTAACAAGTGGAAGAGGCCTGTCGATAAGAGAAAATCTGTTGACATGCCTTTGGAACTCGTGTAAAAAACCTGTCCATACAAGGTGCCGGGATAGCTCAGTCGGTAGAGCAACGGACTGAAAATCCGTGTGTCCCTGGTTCAATTCCTGGTCCCGGCACCAGCAAATTTAAGCACTTAGAGTTTCAAGACTCTAAGTGCTTTTTTTGTTTCAGGGATTCTATCCCCCATTGATCCCCACATTTTTCCAATAGGGGACAGACCACGGATTTAACTGTCAAGCAGTAAATCAACAACATAGGGGAGCAAATTAAGCAGATGCCGAGACGTCCACGAATCATCATACCCGGCAACCCCGTTCATGTGATCCAGCGGGGGAATAATCGCCAGGCTTGTTTTTATGCCGAGGAAGACTGCCTGTTGTATCTTGACTGGTTGAAGGAGTATGCCATTAACGCCGGTTGTGCCCTGCATGCCTACGTGTTGATGACCAACCATGTCCATCTTCTTTTGACTCCGGCAGAGCAAGGCAGTCCGGCAATGCTGATGAAAAGCCTGGGGCAGCGCTATGTCCAATATGTCAATCGCACCTACCGGCGCAGTGGCACCCTCTGGGAAGGGCGATTTCGCTCGTGCATGGCGCAGCAGGAAAACTATCTTCTCCTCTGCCACAGATATATTGAGCTCAACCCGGTTCGTGCCGGAATTGTCGCCCATCCCGGCGAGTACCGCTGGTCCAGTTACCGGGGCAATGCGCAGGGAGAGAGTTCAAACATTTTACATCACCATCCCGTATATATGGGTCTTGGCCGGACGGATACCGACCGGCAAACTGCCTACCGAGAGCTGTTTCGTCATGAGTTGGAGCCGGGAGTTATAGATGATATTCGCAAGGCCACAAATGGCAACTATGCTCTGGGCAGCGAGAGATTCAAAAAAGAGATAAGCGAAGTGGCGGGCCGACGGGCAACGCCGGGAAAATCCGGCAGGCCTCGGAAAAAGCCTGAACCGGAGCAGGGATGAATATCTATCGAAATTGGATGAAGTCTGCAAAAAACCGTGGTCTGTCCCCAGTTTCTCCCCCTATATCTTCAATCTGGGTGACGGGGCGGATACGATCTTCGATTCTGATAACATGGCTGGAAACATCAATACCCTCAAGTTTGGGGCAGGAATTTCCGCAAGCGACATCACCTTGAGCCGCAGTGGAGACTACGATCTGATTCTCGGCATCAATGGCACCAGCGATCAGGTGAAAATTCAGAACTGGGGAAATGAAACCCGA
The DNA here is from genome assembly GCA_030696435.1 of Desulfoprunum sp. GTDB lineage: Bacteria > Desulfobacterota > Desulfobulbia > Desulfobulbales > Desulfocapsaceae > Desulfoprunum. The sequence goes on from JAUYSF010000387.1 coordinate 4,206, forward strand.
TACCGCATCGAACGAGTGGAGTTTGCCGATGGCACGGTTTGGGATGCGGCACAGGTACAGTCTCAAATCACCGCCTTCCCCATTGTCGGCACCGAGGCCGCTGACACTCTTCGGGCCTGGCCGGATGAAAATGCTACCCTCCGAGGTCTGGGCGGGAATGACACACTTTATGGCAACAGCGGCAAAGACATCCTGGTGGGCGGTACCGGCAACGACACCTACCTGTTTAACCTCGGCGACGGTCAGGACACGATCTCCGATTCTGACATAACGGCAGGCAACCTGGACACCATTCGGTTTGGTGTGGTCATTTACACAAACTATTTTACACACTCGCACGCAGCAATAAGCGGTTAGAACAGTTGAGTATCAAATGAATGGCATCTCAATTGCTTGCAGCAGATTCACTTACTTCTGCGACCCCAATATTTTTGAAAAGAAAATATGGGCAAGGCCGGTTTTTTTGTTTTCTCGTCTTTGCTTGGCCATTGTCAGAAGAATGTAAGGATTGGCCATTATGCTCAATAAATAGTTTCACCAATGGAGGTTCATTATATGAGACAATTCCTGGTTGTTTTTATCGCCGTTGCGTGGGGCGTTTTTGTTTTTCTGCCCGGCAGTGTTCTCGTGCAGGCGGCGGCGCGGCGGGCGGCCTTTGCCACGCTGCCGCTGGTTATTGCCGTATTGTTGGCTGTCGACGGGGGCAAGAGATGGCGGAAATATCTTCGTTGGATGTATGCCGTTCTCTTGGCGATGTTTGGGGTTTTGATCTGGGGCGGTCTGAGTTCGATTCCATACCTTGTTACCGCAATCATTTTGTTGTGGCCGGAAATCCGGGGATGTATCCCGCGAGAGGGGCTGAAGGCACAGCTGGTCGGCAGTGCGCTTGTTCTTGGTGTGTTGGGTCCATTCATCTGGTGGCAATGGTTTCACAATCCCTTGCCCAACGATGCTCAGATGATCGAGAATTTTAAAGCTCATCATGCCGTGTTTGAGCAACTGGCAACAGGATTTCGAAATCATAGGGATGGAAGTTTGTTTTATGAATCTTCTTCCCAGGAAGTGCGGAAGCTGATGAAGGAAGCGGGAGTCAACCATATTGTGGGGGCCGGGGGAGATTTCAGTGAATGGTTTCCAAAGCCCTATTCAGAACACACACTGCAGGTACGGAAAACATTTTACAGCTGGTTAGTGAATACTCCCCATACGAAAGCAGAGACAATACCATTCTTAAGACGTCAGCTACCAGAATTGTTCGAAGGAGTTGCCCCAATGCATAGCATGACAGATGTTTCCCGCGTCTCTGTTCCAATAACATTTGACCTGGGACCCGAACCAGGCAAGGTCGTATTTGGGAAAACACGCCTTCGCTATTTCACCAGCTTCATTAATAAAGGTTATTGTTATTTCCCCCAACCTCCACGGGTGGAAAACGGCCATATCGTCAACGCTGATTATATCTTAAAAAACAATATATACACCAGACCAGGGTTGCGGGTGTTCGATTTGCTCGATGATTATCCGCCTGGTTGGAAACGGGGAGAATGTGTCTTGAAACGAATCGACGAACGTTGGTTTATCACCATGTGCAGGTCATCTAACTAACCACACAGGAAGGAGAGCAGGTTATGGCAACTATAGATTTCTTAAAGGCAGGGGAGCCTGTTGAGAGGTATGACGATGCAGCAATAGATGAGTATGTAGAGGGCCAGAAGGTTGAAATCATCAAAGCTGCAGATGATCTTGGCATGCCGCAGTTATACACCGCCATAGCAGGGGCTATGGCCGAGGAAAACAATAGCTACCTGGAACATGTATTGCGAGACGACGTAATAGACAAATATGCCCTATCGGGACTGACAGCGGCAGATCTTGTTGGAATTACGGAATCATCTCTTTTAGGT
>JAUYSF010000288.1 GCA_030696435.1 Desulfoprunum sp.
GGCGATCAGCGCCCAACCCAGGGTCTGACTGAAGAGTCCGAGGTTAAAAAGAGAGAGGAAGCTGATGGAGTCGGGGATGGCAAAAGAATCACCGGCGCTCAGCATTCTGAGCCCGAGAAAGATCGCACAGGTCAGCGAGATCAGCATGAGGGCGAAAAAAAATGAGTAATGCTCTCCGTCGGCCTGGATTTTTCTCAGGGTCAGGAGAAAGCCGCTGTAGCAGACGGCCGTCAGGAGGCCGAGGTATATCCCGGTCTTATAGTCGGGAGAAAGAGATGCCCAGCTGAGGCCGACGACCAGGACGAGGCCGAGGATGGCCTGAGGAACCGCGATGAGAAAACGGGGCCGGATCCTCTCGCCGTAAAAGAGAATGCCGACGGCTGCCAGAACGAAGACCTGGAAATTTCCGAGAATGGTCGCGAGTCCGGGGCCGATGAAATGGATGCTGGCGTGCCAGCAGAAGAGATCGAGGGCAAACAGCAGACCACAGACAGTTATGAGCAGCATCCTGCCGGTGGTAATCTTCATGTAATCTCGTTGCCAGAGGCAGGCGGCAAGAAGAAAGAGAAAACCGAAAAAGACCCGGTAGAATGCCGATGTGGTTGGCGGCACCTGGGCGATTTTGACCCAGACCCCCGAGAAACTGATGATGAAGGCTCCGGCCAGAACCTGAAGAATGGCCTTGTTGTCTGAAAAGAATCTGGACATGGTTTTATTAAGAGAGAAGATAGAACGCCCCGCTCCGGGCAATAGGTTTATGAATGAAACAATTGCGTCATGGTAGTGGAGTATTACTCGAAAAGCATCATCTTTCTCCTGATATCAAGGGTTGACGTCTCTGGTCTTTGAAGAATTATTAAGAACAATTCACAGTCCCGGCATCGACTTTTTCTTCTTCAGTCAGGACATATTTTACGTTGAAAAGTCCTTGCCTTTATAGCGGGTTTTTGTTACGGAATGTGAGCGAACAGTCTATGTTCACGGTAGTCTTGCCCGGCAGTCCTGGTTCCCGGTTTATGGAAAATGCCTGGTTTTCCCTCAGGAGCTGATTCCTGAATACCTGACAGTGAGTGGGACATTATGAAAGATCTCTCGGTAAACTATCTCGGGTTGCAGTTAAAGAACCCCATAATTGTGGGAAGCTGCGGGCTTACAAACTCAGTTGCCAAGATCAGCGAGCTAGCGGCTAATAATGCCGGTGCCGTGGTTTTGAAATCACTGTTTGAAGAGCAGATCCAGGCTGAGCTTGCTAGTAACATGGAGAGCTACAATACCGACTATCCCGAGGCCGCGGATTATGTCCGCGAGTATACGCGGGGCAGTGCGGTTCAGGAATATATTGCTCTCGTCGCCGAGGCCAAGAAGGCTGTGGATATCCCCGTGATCGCCAGTATCAACTGTGTCTCGGGCGCCGAGTGGGTGTCTTTTGCCAAATCAATTGAGCGGGCGGGTGCCGATGCCCTCGAACTCAATATCTCTCTCTTGCCCAGCAACCCCACAATGACCTGCCAGGAAAGCGAAAGTCTCTACTTCAGCATCCTGGAAAAAGTCAGTTCAACGCTTTCCATCCCCATCGCCTTGAAGATGAGTAAGTATTCATCATCTCTTGCAAATCTTCTTGCCCGGTTGAGCTGGAAGAATCAGGTCCGGGGATTTGTCCTTTTTAACCGTTTTTTCAATCCTGATATCGACATCGACCGACTGGTGGTGAAATCTGCCGATATCTTCAGCACACCTCAGGATAATAATGACACCCTGCGCTGGATCGCCTTACTTTCCGGGGTGATCGACAAGGATCTGGTCGCCTCGACCGGTATCCATGACAGCAGCGGTCTGATCAAACAACTTCTTGTAGGGGCAACGGCGGTACAGGTGGTTTCCACCCTTTATAAGAACGGTTCCGGACAGATCAATAGCCTGCTCGCCGGCCTGGAAAAATGGATGGAAGAGAAATCATATGACAGTATTGACGATTTCAGGGGAAAGCTAAGTTATCAGCAGGCGGAGAACCCTGCCGCCTTTGAACGTATCCAGTTTATGAAATACTATGGTGGTATTGCCTGATCATGTCTCTCTGCGGTTTAACCCTTGGCTGCGGGAACATCCGTCCGAGAGCAAAAGTGGCGTGACGGAAGGGAGGAGGCATTCTCCGCCCGATGGTCAGTATGATCAGCGATGAAGATGCTTCTTCGGAGCGAAGAGGTTGTGAAGCCCGGTGTGTTCGTCTCACAGAGCAGTCTAACGTACCGTATACCTTAGCCAGTTGACCCTTTCTATACTATGATATCCTTACTGACTTTTCCGAAAGGCGGTGTCCATCCGCCAGATGCAAAGGCCCAGACATCTGAACTCAGCATAGAATTGATGCCTGTTCCCGATGAACTTGAGATCATCCTGGGGCAGCATATCGGTGCTCCCTGTACTCCTACCGTAGCCAAACGCGGCGAGATTCAAGAAGGGGAGATCATCGGCGAGGTGAAAAAAGGGCTGGGCGTACCGCTGCATGCCCCCGTTGCCGGTAAGATCAAGGATCTCGGGATGTCGGTGCACCCCATGCGGGTTTCCGCCCCTTCCATCACCATTACGGTAAACCACGCGGCCGAACCACGGCAGTACCAGGCCGGGGAATGGCAGGCCAACGATCCCAAGGAACTGCTGGCCAGGGTTCATGCCGCCGGCATTATCGGTATCGGCGGTGCCGGCTTTCCCACCCATGTCAAACTGAGTCCTCCTCCTGATAACCCGATTGATACCTTGCTGCTCAACGGTGCTGAGTGCGAGCCGTATATCACCTCCGACCACCGGCAGATGCTCGAACATGCGGCGGAGATAGTCGAGGGGGCCAAGATCATCCTGCGGATACTGGGGATCAAACAATGCAACATCGGTATTGAGAGCAATAAGCCCGATGCCATTCTGGCCATGACCGAGGCGGCTCGGGCCGGTTCCACTGCCGAGTATTCACTGACCGTCAATGCCCTGCAGGTCAAATACCCGCAGGGTTCGGAAAAACAACTTATCCAGGCCATCACCGGACGCAAGGTGCCCGCTATGGCCCTGCCCTCGGCAGTGGGAGTAGTGGTCCACAATGTCTCGACGGCCCGTGCTATCCGTGATGCGGTGGTATTTGGCAAGCCCCTCTATGAAAAAGTAGTCACCATTGCCGGTAAAGGCATCGCCAGACCGGCCAACCTGCTGGTCAAGGTCGGGACGAAGATTGGTGATATCGTCAACTATCTGGGTGGCCTCAAACCCGATCTGGCAAAGATCATTATGGGTGGCCCGATGATGGGCTTTGCCGTCTCCAGTCTTGATATCCCGGTGACCAAGACCACATCGGCGATCCTCTTTCTCACCGAAGAGGAGATAGATACGACCCCTCATTCCCCGTGCATTCGCTGCGGCTGGTGCCTGGAGGCCTGTCCTATGGGGCTTGAGCCTAAGGAAATAGCTATTTATGTTGAGGCCAATCGGCCGGAAGATACCGCTCAGTTCGGGGTCTTCGAGTGCTTTGAATGTGGCAGTTGTGCCTATGTCTGCCCGGCGAAAAGGCCGCTGGTCCAGTTTGTCCGCCTTGCAAAGATGAAAGCCAAGAGATAAAGAACTGTATGGTCCTGAGGTATCCGCTCTCACAAAATACTCGGATCCTTTTGTTTTAACAACGTTTCTGAAGGAGATACGCCATCGAACCGCAAGCACCAGAGAACCAGTCATCTCCCACACTGAGAGGATGGAAGGTATCCATTTCTCCCCATGTGAAGAGCCATGAATCGGTTGAAAAAATCATGTGGACCGTAGTGGCCTGCCTGATACCGCCGCTGCTCTTGTCTGTTTTCGTTTTCGGTATTCAGGTTTTGTTCATCACAGCTGTTTCGGTGATGAGCTGTGTGGCGGTCGAGGCCGTCAGTCAGAAGCTGCTGGGTAGGCGGGTTACGGTCAGAGACGGCAGCGCGGTGATTACCGGGATGCTGCTGGCCTTTGTCATTCCACCAGGAGTTTCACCGTTGTTGCCGCTCCTCGGAGCAATCATGGCAATCTATATCGGCAAGCACATCCTGGGTGGAATCGGCTACAATATCTTCAATCCTGCACTCCTCGGCCGATCTTTCCTCCTGGCGTCTTTTCCGGTGGCCATGACCTCGGCGTGGTTACCGCCCTTGAAGAACATGGCCATCTTTTCCTATCTGGGTGATTCTGTCAACGCGGTAACCACAGCCACACCCCTAGCGGTAATGAAGGAACAGGGAATCGCCGCCTTTACCGAGCTTTTCGGTTCCGGTGCAAGCCTTTACGGGACCTTCTTTCTTGGCTGGCGGCCTGGCTGTATCGGCGAAACCTCGGGTTTTCTGTTGGTTCTTGGCGGTCTCTATCTGCTCTACCGAGGTTATATCACCTGGCATATCCCGGTATCGGTACTGGGATCAATCGCCTTGCTATCCTGGATTTTCGGCGGTGAGAGCTATTTCAGTGGCGATCCCCTGTTGGCAATACTCTCAGGCGGTGCCCTGCTCGGGGCCTTCTATATGGCCAACGATTATGTCACCTGTCCGACCAACAAGATCTCACAGCTCGTCTACGGGGTGGGGATCGGGATACTTACAGTAATGATTCGGCTCAAGGGCGGATACCCTGAAGGGATATGTTATGCCATCCTGCTCATGAATCCATTGAGCCCTGTACTTGACGGCTGGTTCAAACCACGGCGTTTTGCTCCACCGTTGGGAGGTGGCAGATGAAAGACATAATGACCATCATCATCCGTCTGACCCTTTCCTGTATGCTTGCCGCCACGGTGATGGGTGTAGCCTTTCTCGTCACCAACAAGGCCAAGAAACATAACCAGCATGTCAATGAACAGAAGGTCAGATACTCCCTGCTCGGCTATTCGGAACAGAAGCCGATCCCGGAGAGCATGACCCTGCATGAAATATACCGCTATATCGTCACAAGCGCAGATGGCCAGTCCATCGGCTATCTTTTGCCGGCCAAGGAGGGCTTCATCTTTGTGACCATCGATCTGGAAGGGAAAATGCTTGAGAACAAACCTGTCCAGATTGACGAGGCCATGGTTCGTGAGAAGGAGGAACGCGATAAGGTTATCCGGAAGGTCGTCGGCAGCGGCAAGGATATCGCTTTTGCCGATCAGACCATTGTCGTCACCGATAACGGCAAACGAGTGGCCTATCTTCTCGACGGCAAATTCACCGGCTTTAAGACCTTTATCGGGGTGATGCTGGCCCTTGATCCACAATTCAGCATCCTCGGCCTGGAGATCCTTGAACATGAAGAAGACCCAGGTCTTGGAGCCGAAATCAAGCAGAAGTATTTCAAGAACCAGTTTAAGGGCAAGTCTTTTGAGACGCTGAAGAAATTGGAAGTCGTGAAAGAACCGATGCCGGATGGCTATGTTCGGGCCCTGGAAGGTAATGCGGCCGAGGCGGATGCGGCGGAAATTCTGAAACAGTATGTTGATCATGATATCTATGCCCTGACAGGTGCCACTATCTCAAGCCGTTCGGTGAACAACGGGGTGAAGGGCATCGTCAAGAAATTTGCCTACCGCTTGAATATTCTGGACTCTGTGCTTGTGGAACAGAAGATAGCGGTTGCTTTCTAATCTATTGAGAGGGAATACACGTGGCAAACGATAAAACAAGCTTGCAGCTGATTACACGCGGCATCCTGAGCGAGAACCCGATCTTCAAGCTGGCCTTGTCGATGTGCCCGGCGGTGGGGATCTCGACCACCGTGATGAACGGGTTCATGCTGGGGATCGCCGTCCTTTTCGTGCAGGTCTTCTCCAGCGTGACAATATCGCTGTTTAAAAATAAGATTCACCCGCGTATTCGCATACCTACCTACACCCTGACCATCGCCACCTGGGTGACGGTCATCGACCTGGCACTAGCCGCCTATCTGCCTGAGGCCTATGCCAAGATGGGCATCTTTGTCAAGCTCATCGTCGCCTTTGCCATTATCACCATGCGGCTGGAGATGTTCGCCTGCAAAGAATCGGCCAAGGATTCCTTCTGGGACGGTCTCGGCATGGGACTTGGCTTTCTCGTCGGCATGATGGTGATCGGTCTGGTCCGTGAGCTGCTCGGTTCCGGGGCGATTCTCGGATATGATGTCCTCGGGTTCAAACCACTCCTGTTTTTCATCCTGCCCAGCGCTGGTTTCTTTGTCGTAGGCCTGATGATGGCCTTCTTCAACTGGGTTGAACTTTTCTACAAACGATCAAGAAGGGGATGAAACCATGTTTGGCAGACAACTGAAATATTGTATCATTGCAGTCCTGCTCATCCTGCTACCGACCTGCGTCTGGGCTGCAGAGCTGATAAGTCAGCAGAAATTTACTGGAAAGAATGAAATACTGCTCACCTTTGCCGCACCTCTTGATAAAGCTGCAGCTAAAAATGTCCGCACCTATATGGTTTTTGAGGAGTCCGATCCGGATATCAAACTGGTGCTGAACGAGGTTATTCTCTCACCGGACGGCCTGCGGGCCAGGTTGCATTTTGCCGAACCACTGAACACCGCCAAAACCCACGTTGTGGCAATTCGAGACATTGACGGAAAGGAGAAGGCGAGCGTTCAGGTGAAAAAATCCTATCTGGGCTATCTGCTGTCGATCCTGATTTCGGCTCTTCTGGTCAACAATTTCGTCTTTACCAAGTATCTCGGGCTCTGTGTCTTTTTCGGGACCTCGAAGAGAAAAACCACGGCAAAGGGTATGGGTGTCGTCTTCACCATCGTCATGGTGGTTTCGGCGATCATGAGCTGGTTCTTTTACCAGTTCATCCTCATCCCCTATGACTTGAATTTCCTGCAGATTGTGGTTTTCATCGGCTTAGTATCTCTGACGGTACAGGCGGTGGATACCATCCTGCGCAAGGTCAATCCTGTTCTCTTCAATTCCTTTGGCGTGTATCTTGTGCTGGTGATCGCCAACTGTGTTATTATTGCCGTGCCTCTGATGATGGCAAATAATAACTACAATGTTGTTGAAACATTCATGCTTGCCTTAGGGGCGGGTGGCGGCTTCCTGCTGGCGCTCTACCTCATGAGCTCGGTACGCGAACGGTTGGATCTTGCCAATATCCCACCGACTTTTAAGGGATTGCCGATTTCCTTTATTGTTGCGGGTCAGTTTGCCATGGCCTTCCTGGGATTCTCTGGTCTGCAGCTTTTCTGATCAAAGATCCCTGAACATACAAACGGATGTAATTGAGAGTAACGAGAATATGGATCCGGCATTAATAAAAATTGCGATAGGCGGGGTGGTTTTGCTGGGTTGTATCGGCCTGTTTTTCGGTATCGGCCTGGCTATTGCGGCCCACAAATTTGCAGTCGAAACCAACCCTCTGATCGAGGAGGTTCTTGAGTCCCTTCCTCTGGCCCAGTGCGGTGGCTGTGGCTATCCCGGCTGTGAGGGATATGCCATTGCAGTTGTCAGCGATCCGGATGTCCCGCCCAACCTCTGTTTCCCAGGGAAGGAAAGGGTGGCGGCGCTGGTGGCTGAGCTCACCGGCAAGAAAATGACGGCGGTAGAGGATCAGATTGCCTTGGTCCGCTGTTCGCGGGTTGAAGGGCGGGTCAGCCACAAACACGAATATATCGGTTTCGCCTCTTGTACCGCAGCCAATCTTGGTTTTGGTGGACCGTCCAAGTGCCAGTATGCCTGTATCGGGCTGGGAGAATGCGCCGAGGCCTGCCCCTTTGATGCCATCACCATGGTCGAGAATTTCCCGGTCGTCAATCCCGACAAGTGTGTGAGCTGCGGGGTGTGCGTGCGGACCTGCCCGAAGAAGATCATCGAAATTCAGACTTTGAAGGCTAGGGTCTATGTCCCCTGCTCTTCGATGGATATGGGCAATAAGGTGAAGGCTGTCTGTGAGGTAGGCTGCATCGCCTGTAAACTCTGTGTCAAGGCCTGTCCTGCTGGGGCCGTGATCTACGAGAATAGCATCATCAAGATTGACCACAAAGCTTGCATCGCCTATGGCCCGAGTTGTGAAGAGGCCTGCGTGGCCAAGTGTCCGCGAGATATCTTTCGGCTTTATCAGGGCCGCAAGGCCATCGCCCGCAATATCGAGAAAGGTTTGAAAATGGCAGGGTGACGCAATCGAACGCAATCTCTGAAAATAACTCAAAAAGGAGGGTCTGCCTGCAGACCTTCCTTTTTTTTTTGACCTCTGGTTTGATGATCAACTGCAACTAGACGAAACAGGAGAATTTCTTCCGATAGGCTGAAGGAGAGAGACCTGTCTGGCTTTTAAAGAGCTTCCTGAATGAACTTATATCCTCGTAACCTGATTTAAATGTGATTCCTTCGACAGTTTCGGATGTTGTTTCAAGTAGTTTTCTTGCCCCCTCAATCCGCAGGTGTTGCAGATACTCCAATGGAGTGTCGCCTGTCGCCTTTTTAAACCGCCGCATGAATGTCCGCTCGCCAAGTCCGGCTTTGTCCGCCAGATCATGGATGATGATTGGTTTGGTATAATTTCCCTCAAGCCATTTCTGTACCGCAAGTATCGCTGTATCTCAATGATTTTTTATAAAACTGCAGGTTTGGTAGGGGGATTGCAGATGTCGGGAGGGATCAATGAGGAGGAGTTTGGACAGTGAGGCGGCAAGCTCCGGCGATCCGAATCGGGCTGTCAAGTAGAGGGAAAGATCCATATAGGCGGTTACCCCACCGGCGGTGATACAATCGCCCTCATCAATAAGCATTTTTTCCCGTTTCAAGACTATGTCCGGGAACCGTTTGGCGAAACTGTCAGCGAGATTCCAGTGGGTCGTTGCTTTTCTGCCTTTCAGCAGACCGGTCTGGGCCAGGAGGAAAGCCCCGGCGCAGACGGAGCAGAGGCAGGCTCCCTTTCGTCCCTGTCGGGCAAGCCAGTCGATTGTCTCACTGTCAGCCAGAAGCGGCTCCATATCTCCGAAAATTACCGGCACATACACGATATCGTAGACAGTGTCGTGGTCAAAAAATGTTTTGACCTGTATCGGTATACCATTAAAGGCTGTGATGTCTCTATTTTCAGGAGCAACAATAGTTGGCTGGAAAAGAGGCCCGGCTGAGACGCCTGACATTCTCTGCCATTCAAAAGAAGCTACTGAAAAGAAATCCAAAGGGCCGATGAGACTTGAATACATGCAATTCTGGATGGCCAGCAGAGCGACGGTATACATAACTCCTCCTCAGGAAAAAGAGACAGAGAAGACACATTGTCCATTATCACCTTCTTTTTGTCAATACAGACACTTTGCAGAACTGTACTGAAGGGTAAAATAGCCAACGTTGAGGGTTGGTTTTTCCGAAACCTTTGCCAACGGCAATTGGTGGTAAAGATGATAAACGAGCGGTCACATTTAATTCCATTTCCAAATCAAGATGAGAACGCGAAGGCAAGCGAGCAGCGACGAGACAGTACATACACGTACGACGAGGAGCCGCACAGCGCAGCCGGCAAAGTTAACGCTTGATTTGGAATTGGAATAACAGGAGGAAACAATGAACCAGAGAGAACGTGAGGTGTGGGTGAGTGTCCAGGCGATGAACAGGTGTTGGACCGGTGGAAGGCTCGAGGAACTCGGGAGGTTGAATGACTATTTTCATGAAACAATGGTGGCCATCACTCCGACAGATCGATTCAGAGTCGAGGGGAAGGAAGCGTGCATTGCAGGTTGGAGCAGATTCGCCCATGCCGCAACAATCCATTTCTGGGAGGAAAAAGAGCCGAAGGTTCAGATCTATAACGAGACAGCGATTGTGACCTACTACTTTGAAATGGCCTGCGACATGGGTGGGAGTAATGTCCGGCTAGAGGGCCGTGATATGCTGACCTTGGTCAAAGAAAACGGCAGATGGCAGGTGGTGGCGGATCAGTTTTCCCCGTATCCGATGTAAATACACGAGGTGTTCATATGAAGAACTCTACAGTGCTTCTCCTTATAGATATACAAAATGATTACTTTCCAGGCGGCAGAATGGAGTTGGTCGGGGCAAAAGATGCTGCATGTAAAGCGGCGGAAGTATTGCAGTGTTTCAGGGAAAGGCGGATGCCGGTTATGCACATCGCCCATGAATCGGTGAGGGAGGGGGCGACATTTTTTCTTCCCGGAACGGAAGGGCAACAAATTCATGATCTGGTGCGTCCCTGGGAAGGAGAGACGGTCGTAACCAAAAATTTCCCGAACAGTTTCCTCAAGACATCCTTGTTGGATATGCTGCGACAACTCGAGATCTCGCAACTGGTAATTGCCGGAATGATGACCCACATGTGCGTCGATGCCACAGTCAGAGCCGCAAAGGATCTGGGCTTTGCCTGTATTCTGATCCATGATGCCACAGCGACCAGAGATCTCACATTTGACGGAAAGCAGGTTCAGGCTGTCCATGTCCAAGCGGCATTCACAGCCGCCCTGGCAAGCATCTGCGATGAGGTGAAAAGCGCAGGGAAAGCTGTGCGGTCTCTCACCGAGAAGGCTGTGTAAAAAGCAAAAGGATCAGACCGTCTGCAGGATCTTGACGCTGACGCATGTCACCATATCTTTAACTCGTTCTTGATATATGTGCATATGCGGAGCGACGAGATGATCTTTCAGCGCCGCCACGCTGTGCCATTTTTCTATTATGGTCACCACCGCGTCGTCAAGGGCCTGCGGCGGCAGTCCTGTATCAAGGTCCACGGTGGGGTAATATTCGATACAGCCGGTTTCATTGAGCACGGCCGGGATGTTAGCCTTAAACAGCTCGATAAATTCCTCTTTTCGTTCCACTTTAACGGCAATTGAGGCAATAACGGTAATCATCTCTCGGGTCTCCTTTATTGTTCAGGGGGGCTGGTGTCTGTGCGCCTTCTGGAGCAGGGGCAAACGATGCCAGAAAGGAACTCCCCTGTCAAGGGGGCGGACCCTTTTGCCACGCTGAAGCATGAGGAAATTGCCGGAGAGAATCAGGACAATGCCGGCCACTGCTGAACCAGTCCAGTGGTATCCTTCCCAGACGGTGGAGATGGCCAGAGCCACGAGGGGAAAGAGCAGGGTGGCATAGGCCGCCCGATCCGCGCCGATATTGCCGATGAGAGACAGATAGCAACCGAAGGCGACAATCGAGCCGAAAAACGACAGATAGAAGAGGGACCCGATATAGAGAGAGGTGGTCTCGATGGTAAAGGGTTTGCCGGTCAACCAGGCTACTGCCAGCATCAGCAGTGCACCGTAGCCCATGCCAAAGGCGTTGGTTTGGATGATCGGCAGCCGGTTTTTCTGGTTGCGGGCCGAGAGGATGTTGCCAAGCGAGGCGGAAAAAGTGGCAAGCAGACAGAGAAGGGTGCCGCGTAGGCCCTCATGGTCCAGCGAAAAGGAGGTGATTTCCGGTCTAAAGACCAGGAGTATGCCGAAGAGTCCCAGAAAAGCACCGGCAAACACCTTTTTATCGAGTGGTGATCTGAGAAAAATGGCGCCATTCACCATGTTCATCAGGAGGATGGTGGAGAAGATGACGGCGGCGAGGCCACTCGTGAGTTGCAGTTCCGCGAGATAAAACAGCAGGTAGTTCAGGGAAAAGAGAAATACGCCCTGGAGGGCCATGAAAATGTGCTCGCTGAGCGAGAAACGCATCGGCAGCCTGCATATCCTGCACCAGAGCAGAAGGAGGGCGGCAGCCAGGCTGAAACGATAGCCGACCGAGAGCATCGGATCGACTGTCCCGAGTTGGAATTTGATGGCGATCCAGGTTGAACCCCAGATACAAACCGTTGCCGTATAAAAGAGAAAGTTCTGCATTGTGCCACCCCGATGTGTTTTGCCGCAGGAGATTGTTCATTTCAGTGCGCAGCGACGAAAATCTCTGTGCACTTCAGGGTATCAATCTACCTTCCTGGGTCGTGGAAGAACAGATACAGTTTGCGGAAAAAAAGAGGAGTACAGGTGGCAAGCGACCGTTGTCGGTAAGACGGGGCAGCCACCGAGATAATGGCA
>JAUYSF010000030.1 GCA_030696435.1 Desulfoprunum sp.
CGAGGTACCGATATCAAACTCGGCGAAGGAGTCGTCGAGGTCGGCGGTCTGCATATCCTCGGCACTTCCCGCCATGAATCACGGCGTATCGACAACCAGCTGCGTGGTCGTTCCGGTCGTCAGGGTGATCCGGGGTCATCCCGATTCTTTCTCTCGCTCGAAGATGATCTGCTGCGCATCTTCGGTTCCGGCCGGATTACCGGCATCATGGAAAAACTTGGCATGGAAGAGGACGAACCGATTGAGCACAGCATGATCTCCAAGGCCATCGAAAATGCCCAGCGCAAGGTTGAAAGCCATAACTTCGACATCAGAAAGCATCTGCTTGAATATGATGATGTTATGAACAAACAGCGTGAGATTATCTACCGGCAGCGACATGAGGTGCTCGAGGATGAAAATATCGCCGGGGTTATCCAGGATATGATAGCCGAGCTGGCCGAGGAGGTGGTCGGTGAGGTTGCTCAGGAGCGCACGGATTCGGAGTCCTGGGACTGGAAGATGTTTGACGATCGCCTGCTGGAGATCTTCAATATCCCTTCCGGCTGGTCTGAGGAAGAACGAAAGGGTCTGAAGACCGACAGTCTGCTGGAAAAGACCCTGGCCCTGGTGCAGCAGGCCTACCTGGCCCAGGATGAACGAAACGGTGCGGAAACCCAGCGTCAGCTCGAAAAACTTCTGTTGTTGCAGATGGTTGATACCCACTGGAAAGAGCATCTGCTGTCCATGGATCATTTGAAAGAGGGCATAGGGTTGCGGGGATACGGTCAGAAAAATCCCCTCAATGAATACAAGAAAGAGGGCTATCAACTCTTTACTTCAGTTATCCATACCGTCAAGGTGCAGACCGTCGCCAATCTCATGCGGGTACGAGTTGTGGACCCCGAAGAGGTCGAGCGTCTGGAAGAGGAGCGGCGGAGGCGGTATGAGCAGGAGATGCTTTTGAACAAAGGGCCATCGGTGGAAGAAGCGAGACACAAACAACCGGTGCGGCGGGATGCTGACAAGGTCGGCAGAAACGCAGATTGCCCTTGTGGTTCAGGCAAAAAATATAAGAAATGTCACGGCAGATTTTCATAACGAACCTGCCAACTTGATAAAAAAAGGGCCGTTGCTGATTTTTTGCAACGGCCCTTTTTTAATAGCAGAACAGCTCAGCCTCGCAGCTCCTTGGGCTGCATCAGATTCAATTCCATGTGACGGAGTTCGTCAATCCCTGAAATAATGACCTCGGGATCAGGCTGCAACTCATCATCCGGCAGTTTGTTGGCGTACGTCATATTGCTCAGCAGGAATTTCATGCAGTTGAGCCGGGCGTGCTTTTTGTTGTCGGAGCGGACAATGGTCCAAGGGGCGATGGTACGGTTGGTCTCCGACAGCGTCTGAAACTTGCGGATAGAATACTGGTCCCAGTATTTTTGGGCGAGGTTGTCGATGGGCGAGAGCTTGAACTGCTTCAGGAGATCGGTCTTGCGGCTCTCAAAACGCTCTTTCTGGACCTGTTTCGAGACCGAGAAGTAGAACTTGAAGAGCTTAATACCGTTCTTGGCCAGCATCTCTTCAAACATCGGCACGTCTTTTAAGAAACGCTTGTTTTGTTCGTCGGTGCAAAAACCCATGACCGGTTCGACCATGGCCCGGTTGTACCAGCTCCGATCAAACAGGACGATCTCGCCGGCTGAGGGGAGGTGAGCGATATAGCGCTGAAAATACCACTGGGTCATCTCAGTCTCGTTGGGTTTGGCCAGGGCCACAACCCGGGTGTTCCGGGGGTTGAGATGCTCGGTAATACGCTTGATGGTCCCGCCCTTGCCTGCCGCATCACGGCCCTCGAAGATCACCAGTATCCTTTCGCCGCTCTCCTTCATCGAGAGCTGTAGCTTCATCAGTTCAATCTGCAGTTTCTTAAGTTCTTTTTCATACTTGAGCTGGCTCTTGCTGACCCAGACGGCAACCCTGTCATCACCTTTTTTGTTATCAATATTATCAGAGGCGGTTCCTTCAGCGAGCCTGATATCGTCGGAGTGTTCTTTCTCGTCGTGTTTTTTTGATTTCTTTGCCATGATCACGATATCCTTGCGGTTGAGATTTGTTGGAGACGGGAGCTGCTCTGGTCCGGAAAAGGTATGCTGTCATACGCCTCATCTATAGTAGCAAAAACAGAGAGGAAATTGCAAATGCTCAGTTGAGTTTTCTTCCCTCTCTAAACATCCGGGCATAGATCTCAGGGAACTGGCCGTCCGTCAGGGCTTGCGAAAGCATTTCTATATCATAGGAGATACGGAAATGCTCAAGCTGGACTGATTCGGCAGTCAATTGGAGCACAGCGCAGCAGGCGCGGGGATCACCATCGAACATCCGGCCCGCTGAGCCGGGGTTGATGAAGTGGGTTCCGGCAATAAGCTTATGATAGGGCGTATGGGAGTGGCCGGTGACAATCACCTGGCACTCACAATGGCTGGTGAGCTCACGAAAGCGCTCATCCGGTGTATCGGCAAAGAGCAGTTCGTGTGGTTCAGCCGGACTGCCATGAAAGATGCCGATGGTGCGGATTGTGTTGCGTTCATCCCCGCCCGGCAGAGAGACACGCAGGCTGGCGTTGATCGGCAGAGAGCACAGATATCTTGCGGCTCGCTCATCGAGCTGGCCGGCTGTCGAGGTATACATGAGCCGTTTCTCCTCCTTTCCCGGCTTATGCAGGGTTTTGCCCTGGAGGAGGCGAATAACCTTTTTGTCGGTATTGCCGAGGATAGAGATGGTCCGGTGCTCTTCAAGCCAATGCAGGATCTCGTTCGGAAAAGGGGCATAAACCAGGGAATCACCGCAGTTGATGATATGGTCGAAATGTTCAGCGCCAAAAAAATCAGCGATTGCCGAGAGTGCCGGAGAGTTGCCGTGGATGTCGGCGAGCAGGAGGATTTTCATAGTGCCGAAAAGATGCAGTCGATGAGTTTTTGGACGCGATAAAGGTGGAGTGAAAGAATGCACTTTCTGCAGGGTGAGACTGCCCCCTCATTTGCCAAAGAGCATCCTCCCGTAACCTTGAAAGATATCATTATCGTTTTGAGATCACAACTGAAAATCGTTGTGCACTGTTTCACCGTGCTTTTGGAGAGAAAACAAGTTGGTGCTTTGAATTAGAGCAAATAATGCTACAATGCGGTCTTGAATGTGCAAACCCCATCTTTGAAAAAAACCGGTAATTGTCCAAAAGGAGAGT
The DNA here is from genome assembly GCA_030696435.1 of Desulfoprunum sp. GTDB lineage: Bacteria > Desulfobacterota > Desulfobulbia > Desulfobulbales > Desulfocapsaceae > Desulfoprunum. The sequence continues at coordinate 3,221 of JAUYSF010000030.1, forward strand.
CTCATGATCAAGAAATGCCTGTGTATCTCAACCAGTCTCATGTTGCTGCTGTTCGCTGTCATCTGCCATGCTGGCGACAAATATGAGGAAGCCAGAGAGGTGTTCGAGCAATATCTGCCGGCAATGGAAAAATATCTTGATGCCGTGGATAAATGTAACGGCCCTAAGGAACTTACCATTGCCATAAATGCCTTTGCCGATTCCATGGAAGCAATTGCACCGAAGATGAAAAAGCTTGAGGAGAAATATCCAGAGCTGAAGAATGAGCAGGCAGCACCTCCTGAATATGCCGATCTGGAGAAAAAATCCGAGGCACTGGGCCAGAGATTCGGTCAATCATTTAGCCGTATTGCCCCCTTTATGGATGACCCGGAGGTTCAGAAGGCCAATGAACGCCTGGCCGGCATCATGGATACCATGGATTCGGAATAGGCCCATTGCTGCTCGAAAACAAAAAAGGAGCGTCAGGCAATGACGCTTCATTGTGAGGGGAAAATCTATGTTTACCATGGCTGATATCCGTGACATTGCCATACAGATCGAACGCAACGGTGAGGAGAGTTATCGGCAGGCCGGCCAATCGGTGGTCGATACGAAGCTCGCCGGTATCTTTCGTTGGCTGGCTGAAGAGGAAAGACGTCATGCCGAGTACTTTGCCTCGCTCAGCCCGGACCAGCCCCTCTCTCCCGAGCAATCTGAGATCGAGGCGATGGGGCGTTCCCTCCTGCAGGATATGGTGCGGGGCAAGACCTTTTCGCTTGATCAGCAGAGTCTGAATTCAACCGAAAATCTAGAGGAGATGCTCGACCAGGCCCAGA
>JAUYSF010000305.1 GCA_030696435.1 Desulfoprunum sp.
GATCGCACTGAAACAGGTATAATCACGGCCGGTAAAGGCCGAAATCTTTCCGCCCATAGTATCAATGAGCCGTGATATTTCGAGTTCGCTCCGACAGCTCGTGCCATGAAACAAGGCATGCTCCACAAGATGCGCCAGCCCTGCCTTGTCAGCTTGTTCATCTCTTGGGCCGGCGCTGATAAGAATTCCAACGGCAATTGATCGAGAATACGGCATCGACTCAGTGATTACCCGGATGCCATTTTCCAGCACGCTCGATTCGATCATGGTCTCCCCTGATCCATCAAGAGTAACCTGCTGCGTGAGGCAATCTTGCATATATCCGGTATAACGACAATCTTTCTGCCGGCAAGTTCATAGGCTCCAAGAATATCAGTGCTATTCGACTTGAGAATCTCCGGAGAGATCGATTTGCCTGTAAAATTCAATGAACCCATTTTCAAATCGGCAAAAATCGGTATGGCAATCATCGATAATTGTACTTCCTGCCCCTCATGAAATGCACCTTTCAGGATGAGATGTTTTGCCGGTGACGCGAGTGAGGCCTCGGGAATACCGAAATATTTTTCAAGGCTTACAACGGGAAGAATATCGTCTTGCCAGGTGATGGTCGCTTCACAAAAGCCATTTGCAGGTGCTAACGAAATACGTTCAATCTCCTTGAGAACCAGCTCAAGCTGATTTTTGCTAAACAACCAGAACAGCCGGTTATCTCCACCAAGAGAGCTATTCGATTTTATAACAATTATTTTCCGATCATTATCCATTGTTGTATTAAACGCCTCTTATAACACAGATCATTTGATAATCATTCCCCTGCAAATCAGATACCCGCAAAGGGGAAGCGAAAGTGGCAGTCACTGTCAACCCGGGATACTCACTGCGGCCTTCTGTATTGCCGGATGCCCCCGAGAAGCTGGACGAATGCTTCATCCTGAAAAGGTTTGGTCATGTAAAAATCAACACCCAGCTCATCTGCCTTTGTTCGATGTTTGCCGGAAGTGCGTGAGGTAAGCATAACTACCGGTATCGCACGGAATTTTTCGGTTTTTCGCAGAATGCTCATAAACTCATAGCCATTCATCCGCGGCATTTCGATATCCAGTATAATAGCATCAGGATGGAAATTTTCCAATTTTTCCAAGGCATCCACTCCATCAACTGCCATTTCCGGTTTCCATGACTGGTGCCTCACCAGCCGTGCAATGGTTTGTCGGACGCTGATGGAATCATCAACTATGAGTATCTGCAAAGGAAGCTCTCGCACAAACGACGAAGGAGAATGCTCCACGGTTTTTGTGGTCTGCAGAGATTGATCAACAAGCTCGCTGAGATTCAAGACGGGAATCAGGCTACCATCACCGAGAATAGTGACACCGCTGACCCCTTGGACATGGGTAAGGTGGGTTCCAAGGTTTTTAACTACTATTTCGCGTTGTTCCTTGACGAGATCGACCACCACGGCAACATGCCCTTTGCCGCCTCGCACGATGAGGGTCAGGAGGCTGCCAACTGCAGATGATTGCCACTCCATGAGTTCACGCAATTGCAGAATTGCAGCAAGATCTTTCACCGGCAGAAGTTCATCTTTCCATTGCAGGTGCAAACCGTCTTTGGAAATGTCAGTCATCGAAACGCTTTTGATTTCCACGACATCCTGCAGCGGTATGGCGTATTGTTTGTCACCGGCAACAATAAGTATCGCCTTGTTTACCGACAGGGTGATGGGAATTCTCAGCTCGAAAACAGTGCCTTGTCCGGGTTGCGTCTGGACACGCACAGTGCCCCTCAGTTCCTGAATATTCTTCTGCACCACATCCAGTCCAACGCCCCGGCCGGAAATATGGCTGATTTCATCCTTCGTACTCAAACCTGTCCGGAAGAGATAGGGCAGCAGCTCCTCATCAGTCAAAGTATCAATCGTGCTCACCAGCCCGGCGGATGCGAGCTTCTCTCGCAAACGTCCGGTGTCGATGCCTGCGCCATCATCAGCAATACGGAGAATAACAAAACTGCCGAGCTGTTGCGCCTCAATCCTGATCGAAGCCGTCTCCGGTTTCCCGCTCTCATTGCGAACCCTTGCCGATTCGACACCATGATCTATACAGTTTCTGAGAATATGCATGATCGGATCGGTTATTTTTGACCAAATGAACCGATCCATAAAGACATCGTCACCCGTAACGGTCAGACGGACATTCTTATCCAACTGCCTGGCGGTATTTCGCACAGTCCGAAAAAATGCCCTGGATATAGCCGACATCGGCGTCATCCTGGTCCGCATGAGCTTGTCCTGCATAGCCCCCATGATCAACTGCTGTTTGGCAATCTGCCCATGCAACTCACTGGAAAGGCTGGCCATTCCGGCATGAATTGAATGGACATCAACAGAGAGTTCATTCAGAGATCTGATGATCAGATTGAGCTGGGAATAGCGATCAAGCTCAATCGGGTCAAATTCACTGAACTCGCCACCCCCTTTTCTGCCGATCGTCTCCTGTCCTGCAGGTGTCTCCGGGCCAAATCCATACAGGGCTTGAACTTCATACCCCGCTTCCAGTTCCTGGGAAATTTTTCGCAGTTTGCCTTGCGCAGAATTCAACTCATCGACAGACTGTATAAGTTCATTAAGAATTCCTTCCATGGAGCTTCGAGCAACAACAAGCTCACCCTCAATACTGATGATCTCGTCCAAATTCTCAATTTTGACTCGGATATTGCCGCTATACGGCGAGATGAGTGTCTCATCGGCCTGAAACGCGGCATTCTCCAGTTCATCAGTATCCGCTCCCATCTCAGAAATGCTACTCTGTTCGATAAACCCTTCAGATTCGGCACGTTCGATAGGGCGTGAATCGAAATCTTCGCTCTCTGGCTCAGGCACCTCCGGGGTCTGCTCAAGATAGTGGCTAATTGTCTGCTGGAGTCCGGTTACTCGAGTGGTATCGTTTATATCTGGTTGTTGCGAAAGGAGTTCAATCAGAACGATTGCAGAAGACATAATCCGCAGATCATCGGGACCGATATGGTCGGCATGATCATACAGCCAGTCAAGCATATCCTCCAGACTGTGGGCACAGGAGGCAAGCTGCTCATAGCCTACCATTGCCGCCGCCCCTTTCAGGGTATGCACTGCCCGACGCATGGAGCCTATCACCTCCCGAATATCCGGTGACAGAACGATCCGCTCGGCAATCCGCTCCTCCAGACTGTTCAGAGACTGG
>JAUYSF010000309.1 GCA_030696435.1 Desulfoprunum sp.
TATCGGAACGGCAGTCGGCGGTATGGTGGGATACATTGTCGGCAATGAGCTGGACAGAGACAATTACGGCAGGAGATATGCGCATCATCAGCAAGTAGTCTATCTTCCTCCACCGCCTCCACCACAATATTACTCACATCGACCCTCTTATAACGACAGGGATCATTACAGGAATGATCGGCGAGATGATTGGCATCGGCCACACCACCACAGAGGTCCTTATCGCCACGACAGATATGAAAACCATAACCGGTGGTAAATCATCAAGCCCCATCTCAAGATGACAGGGCCACAAGAGAACAAAGGACTACTCTGAGCGAGAGAACCATGAGTATGCCCAACAAAGACCTCGACACACATCAACAACCGAATAAACACAGAAGGGGGAAGTCTATGAAAAGAGCAATAGGTAAGGCTCTTGTTCTTGCAGGTGCGCTTTTGCTGATGTCTTCAGCTGCAATTGCAGGCGGTAACCGAGGGGGCCTAAGCGTCTATGTCTACGACAACGGCGGCTTTAGAGATAATTTTGAAAATTCAAGAGATGATCGGTGGGATTTCCGTAATGACCGACGAGAATACCGTTACAATCGATGGGATGACCGACGAGAGCACCGGTACGACCGACGGGATAACCGGCAAGAAGACCGTTATGATCGTTGGGACGACCGGCGAGAGCACCGATACGATCGGCGAAATCAAGCTCCGGACTGCAGCCAATGGGATTATACGGCAAATCGACCGTGCGCTCCTGGAACGGTGAATCGTGATTGCCGGAATAGCTGCGACGGAAGATAGCCTCGGCCGGGATTGAGCCGCATGCTGCTGCCGCAATTACCTATCAGCCACACCGTACCCGAGCTGAAAAGCGCCCTCGCCAAAGGTTCGGCGGTGTTAACGGCACCGCCGGGCTCGGGAAAGACCACCATAGTTCCCTTGACTCTTCTTGATGAACCGTGGCTGGCGGGCAAAAAGATTCTCATCCTGGAACCACGGCGACTGGCGGCCAGGGCAGCGGCAGCCCGAATGGCCAGTTTGCTCGGGGAGAAGGTCGGCCAAACCGTTGGCTACCAGATTCGTTTTGACCGACAAATCTCCCAGGCCACCCGCATTGAGGTGCTCACCGAAGGGATATTGACCCGACGCATCCAAAATGATGCAGACTTGGACGGTGTGGGGTTGATCATTTTCGATGAATTCCATGAGCGAACCATCCATGCCGATCTGGCCCTGGCTCTCTGTATAGACCTGGGCCAAGTCAAAGAGGATTTGCGCCTACTGGTCATGTCGGCCACCCTGGACACTCCTCCCATTGCCAGGTTGCTGGGCGATGTTCCCGTCATTACCGGTGAGGGACAAAGCCATGAGGTCAGAATCGAATATCTTGAGCGGGAAGCCCCGGGTAGAATCAGTGATATAACGGCAGCGGGTGTGCGGCGGGTGCTACACGAACAATCAGGCGATAGGCTGGTTTTTCTGCCCGGCACCGGTGAAATCAAAGAGGTGCAGCGCCAGCTCAGCGATGAACCGGCATTCCACGACATTCTCCTCTCGCCCCTTTTCGGTGATCTCTCGCAAGGGGATCAGGACCGTGCCCTCCTGCCCGATCCAGCTGGTCGAAGGCGGGTGATTTTGGCAACCTCGATTGCCGAGACCAGCCTCACCATAGAAGGAATCGGCTGCGTTGTGGACAGTGGCTGGTCGCGGCGGCCTCGTTTCGAGCCGAGCAACGGCCTCAGCACATTGACCACCGTACGTGTTTCCAAAGCAGCTGCCCACCAACGCGCAGGCCGGGCCGGACGTCTCGGGCCAGGCTATTGTTTACGGCTCTGGACCAAGGGAGAGCAGCATGGCCTGACGCCGTTTCATCCCCCGGAAATAGTGGCCGTAGATCTGGCCGGTCTTGCCCTGGAGCTGGCCTTGTGGGGAGTCAGTGCGCCTCAGACCCTGCGCTGGCTCGACCCTCCCCGCTCCGGCCCGTATCAACAGGCCCGCGAACTCCTCCTTTCGTTAGAGGCAATCAATGAGTCGGGACGGATCACTGATACCGGCAAACAACTTGCCGCCTTGCCGATCCATCCTCGTCTCGGTCACATGCTGCTCATGGCTCAAGGAATGGGACAAGTCCCGCTGGCCTGCGATATCGCCGCGATTTTATCGGAGCGTGATATTGTCAAACGTGATGGCCGTCCTCCCTCAGCCGATCTGGGAATACGACAACGTTTACTCGAACTCTGGCGCCAAAAGGGCGACGCTGCGGTTATCCGGGAGGGCGGCGATCCGGCAATCTGCCGCCGTGTCGACAGTGTAACTCGCGGTTGGCAAAGGCTTATCTCTTGCAAAAACGGCCCGCGCAATCTGGATGCAATCGGCAATCTTCTGGTATATGCCTATCCCGATCGTATTGCCCGCCGTCGCCCTCATCAGCGGGATCAATACCTTTTAGCCACCGGACGCGGGGCTCTTCTGCCACCGGCCGACCCACTTGCTGCCAGTGAATATCTGGTGGTGCCCCAACTGGATGCGGGCCAGAAGGAGGGACGGATTTTCCTGGCCGAGCCCTTGACGCTTGCCGACCTGAAACAACATCATCAAACGCTGTTAGCGGAAAGCAAAGAGGTGTATTGGGATGACGCCTCAGCCAAGGTTGTGGCGACTCGTCGCCTGTATTGGGGGAAAATTGTTATCGAGGAAAAGCCCTTAACCAAGGTATCGCCCGAGGAAATCAGCGCAGCCATGTTGACAGGAATCCGGCGCATGGGCCTTGAATGTTTGGCCTGGGACCGGGAAGCACGTCAATTCCAGGCCCGAGTGCATTGCCTGCGTGGTTGGCAACCGGACACGGACTGGCCGGATCTGAGTGATAGTCGGTTGCAGGGCGACCTCGACTGGCTGGAGCCATATCTCGTTGGCATCAGTACTGCCGAACAGCTCAAACAGCTTGATCTCCAAGAGATATTCAAGGCCATGCTGGGTTGGGCGATGCAACAAAAACTTGCGCAAGATGCCCCGAGTAGTATATCCGTGCCCAGCGGTTCAAAAATCCGTATCGAATACCGCATGGAGGAGCCGCCACTGCTGGCGGTACGTATCCAGGAGATGTTTGGCCAAGCGACTACGCCCACCATTTGCGCCGGCAAGGTTGTTCTGCTTCTGCACCTACTCTCGCCGGCACGTCGGCCCATCCAAATCACCTCCGACCTGGCCGGATTTTGGCAACGCAGCTATCCGGAAGTCAAAAAAGAGCTCAAAGGCCGCTATCCAAAACACCCCTGGCCGGATGATCCTTTGGCTGCAACGGCTACCAGGACTGTTAAAAGAAAAACCCATCCTCAATCACATTTATGAGAACAATAGCATTTGGTTACTCAACCCGCTGCAATATCAGATGCGGCCATTGTGTGGCGGCAGGCGAGTTTCCCGCTACCCAAAAGATGGAGCTTGCCAAGGCCAAGGAAATCATCCGGGACATGGCTGCAGCCGGTGTTACCGGCGTGAGTTTTACCGCAGGCGAGCCGTTTATCTATTTTGACGATCTGCTGGAATTAGTCAGCCTCTGCCGGGAACTCAATATCTACACCAGGATCGTTACCAACAGCTCTTGGGCCAAGACCCCGGAAAAGACCACCGTACTGCTCGACATGCTGAAGCAGTGCGGGCTTTCTCAACTGCGCCTGAGCTACAGCAGATGGCATCAAGAAAATGTCCCTCGCCGGAATGTGCTGAACGCAGCCCGCGGCTGCCTGGAAACAGGAATTGCTTACTTCATCTCCTTTGTCACTGATTTTTCAGAAGAAGATGATGTGTATGAAAAATTTCTCCGAGACGCCGGACTCAGGTTTTTTCCGGAACCGGTCATCTATGCCGGACGGGCCGATTCCTTTGGTCGAAAAGCGCTCTTCACCGATTACCAGGAAAATCGCTGTGCCATGAATCCCTATCTTGCGCCGGATCTCAGCATGTACGCCTGTTGCGATGCGGGTAGCCACTTTAACACCACCAATGTCTTCCTCCTCGGTAATCTCAAAGACCATTCCATCGAGCAACTCTTTACCAAGAGCGAAACCCAGCCACTCTACAACTGCATCCGCACCATGGGCATCACCACTATCGCCTCCTTTGCCGGGCTCAATTCACGCGAAATCGTCACCTATCGCAAATGCGAGCTGTGCAAAAAGCTGTTCGACTCAGCGGAAATGCTGAAAATCCTCCAAGAAGCCGCAGAGACAGCGCTGCAAAAATGGGCCAGGTAGCTTATCTGTTCATCTTGAGCACAATCCGACGTTCCGCCTTCCTATCGCTTTTCAAGAGCACATCGTTTATTGTTTGACTGATTCCTGTACGGAACAAGATAGGCTCACGAAGAGATGGAACGCCCGCCTTAATGCAAGGAGCCTGTCGGATTATGCCCTTTTTCCCCATCTCAGCGTTATTTTCGAAAAAAATGCTCGCAATATCAACTATATGGCTGCGCTTAATTTTCGAAAATGCCTTGATCTGAGAAAAAAATTCTATAATTCGACAGACTCCAAGAGAGAAAACAAGATGAAGTGGAATATTGCAGATATCACCTTTCTTCACCCTCCGGATGTTTTTACCGGAACATTTGACAATGCCAAAATGCAGGCCAGACATGAACAGCAGATGCAAATCAAACTGGAGGAGATCAAAGCAGCCATCGCCGGTGAGGCTGATCCCCTCAAGGCCATGAAAAAACTGCATACCAAAGACCAGCTCAAATTTTTCCAAAATAACGAAGAGCCGTTTCGAGATGCCGACAGGTTCGAGGAGGCCGTACTCACATTATTTGGCAAATTCAACGGCCCCTTTTCTTCCGGTGGCGATGCTGCCGTGTGGAATACCTTGTTTGCGGCCTGTGATACAACACGGCTCTATAGCCTCGGCAATCCCATAACCTTTTCATCGGCAACAGTCTATCGGGGCTCGGTATCGGGCTGTATGAGGAGTTTGAGTTGGACGCCCGACCGGCAGAGGGCAGAGTGGTTCGCAGAACGCTGGAAAAACCCGTCTCTGGGAGGAGGTGAGTTGTATGAGGTGGATATCGTAAAGACCAACATCTTGGTCTCTCTGCAGCATCGCCATGAGGAGGAGCTCATCCTCACTCCGGAATTCATCAAATCGGCAGAGATACGGGCTTTTAAAACAGCAAGGTAAATTCGCGGCATCCGGCAACGGCCAATGGCAGCCAAAGCCGGATGCAAACCCCAAAGTAGTATTTACGGACCCGCTCTTCATTCCAACAACACGTTGCATTCATGAAAATACGACCTCTCACCCCCGATAATTACCCAAAGGTTGTCGCTTTGTTGCGTCAGGCTTTCCCTCGTAGCAGATACGAAGTTCAATTAGTTGAAAAACTTCATAAAAATAACAAGATAGTGCATGAGTGGGTATGTATTCACTGCAATACAATCGTCGCTTATATTGCTTTTTCGCATGCTTTTGATGGAAAAACGGTGTGCGGCCTGCATCTGGCACCGTTGGCAGTGAAGCCGCAGATGCAAAATCAGGGGATAGGCTCTGAGTTGCTCCGCTTTTCCTTGAGGCAGGATGTACTCAAGGAAAGCCCAATCTTTGTCCTGGGTGACCCTAATTTTTATCGAAAGTTTGGCTTTGAGCGTTGCGCTCTGCCTATTTGTCCCTTTGATAAAAACAATGCTCATTTCCTCAGCATCCGTAATAACACTTCCCACGACTTCACGGTGGGTTATGAACCGGAGTTCAAGACCGGCAGATAATTTCATTTCCAGATCAAGATGAGAACGCCAAGGCAAGCGAGCAGCGAGGAGACAGTACAGCGCAGCCGATAACGACGCTTGATTTGGCCTTGGAATAACTAGACCAAAGAACCGAGGAACAGATACACTGTCAGAGCAACGCCCAGAAAAGCAACAATGAGATTCGTCAAAGCGCTGAGATAAACGAGATAACCAGCAGGTATCTCAACGGGTTGGAGCGTCTGCAGCACTTTCCGGTACTGCATGACTGCAACCGCCGAAGATAGCGCTCCCAAGATGATGAAGGAGAGCCCAATCCAGAAAGACAACCCCCGCTGCAGCGGTTCGCTGTGCTGTGGTAACAGCATGTGAACAAACAAACCGAATCGCTCAACCACAAAGCCAAAGGCCATCAGGGTCAGCGATGTTCGTGTCCAGGCAAGAAGCGTTCGTTCCGCTGCGAAGAAAACCCTTGGATCATTAAGTGCAGACATTTTGGTAATCGATTGGTTAATTTTAATGAATGAGGATGTAGAAGCTAGCAGCCATTTTCTCTGTCAATTTGCGGATCTCAAAAATCATTCGCATAGACTATTGACAACCTCAACGCACACATGGCATTGGATAAAGTTCCAAACAATCCCAAGCAAGCATCCCAGACACCTACAATCGAGTACAGAATGAACTCTGGTTGGTTTAATCTGAAATATCTATCTTCCATACAGACGTTATTCGAGCCCGAACATCTTTATCTTTCGCCAGAGGGTTGTTCTCGGCACACCGAGTATCTGAGCGGCAACCTTCTTGTTATATTCCGTACTTTCCAATACTTTCATAATATAGCGCCGTTCCATCTCCTCCAAAGAATGTAGCCCGTCACCTTCGAGGGTGTCGAATTCGAGTTTCTGCAGATCTTTGGGTAAATCGTTTGGCCCAAGTTCTTCATCGTCGGTCAGGGCCACCGCCCGTTCAACGATATTTTCCAGCTCGCGAACATTGCCGGGATAGCTGTAATTCAATAAAATCTGCAGGGCCTGCGGCCCAATGCCACTCACCTTTTTGTGAAATGCCAGACTGTACTTTTCTATAAAGTGGCGGAGGAGCAACGGGATGTCTTCCCGGCGATCCGCCAATAACGGCAGGGCGATGGATACCACATTGAGTCGAAAAAACAGGTCCTCGCGAAAAGCGCCGATCTCCACCTCATGTTTGAGATCCTTATTGGTAGCCGCGATAATCCTGATATCAAGAGTGATCGGTTTTGTACCGCCAACCCGGAAGATCTGCCGCTCCTGAATGACATGCAGGAGCTTGACCTGCATGGCCAGAGGCATCTCACCGATCTCATCGAGAAAAACCGTGCCGCCGGAGGCAGATTCAAGCAGACCTATTTTGGTTGCAGTCGCGCCGGTAAAGGCGCCGCGTTCATGGCCAAAGAGCTCGCTGTTGATCAGTTCGTCGGTAAAACCGCCGCAGTTGAACGCCACAAAAGGATGATCTTTTTTCGAGCTGAGTTGGTGGATGGCACGTGCCACCAGGGCCTTGCCGGTGCCACTGCCGCCCTGCACCAGGACATTGCAGTCAACCGGAGCGACTTTTCTGATCAGGGCAAACAATTCCTGGATTGCCGGACTGTTACCGATGATCGAGGTGAGACCCGAATCGCTCCTGAGGGCTTCGCGCAGCCGCAGGTTTTCCAGGCGCATGGCAATCTTATCATGAGCACCTTTGGCCAGCAGGCGAATCTCAGTGAGATTGACCGGCTTGGCAATATAATGATAGGCGCCTTTCTGGATGGCCTCGACAGCGGTTTCCACACTCTTGTGGCCGGTGATGATGATCACCTCTGTTTCCATCCGCAGGGTCTTGATCCGGGACAGTATCTCAAGACCATCCAGATCGGGCAGACGCATATCGAGAAAGACGATATCAAAGGGCTGCTGCAGCATGCGTTCCAAAAAGGAACGTCCCATGATGAACGACTCCACTTCATAACCTTCGCGCAGCAGGGCCTGACTGAGCCGCCGGCAGACAATTTCCTCATCATCGACAATAGCGAGTCGTAACTTCATGATGCAGTCCATCCTATGAAATCTCTGTTCTTCTCTTCCGGGACATGGGGCAGCAACACGGTAAATCTGGCTCCCTGGCCGGTCTCGCTGAATACCTCTATCCTGCCGCCATGGCGTTTGATAATTGCATAGCTGACCGCAAGACCGAGGCCCGTCCCCTTGCCCACCTCCTTGGTTGAAAAAAACGGCTCGAATATCTTGTGCTGAATCTCTTCGGGAATACCGGGGCCGGTATCCTCGATGGTGAAGCTGATATAACCGGGAATTTGCGCCCTGGCGACATGCATGCCGATTCGGCCACCTTGGGGCGTAGCCTGGATAGCATTGAGCAGCAGGTTGGTGAAGACCTGCTGCAGATTTCCCATATTGCCGCGGATGAGGGGAAGACTCCGGCTGACCGAGGTTTCAAGGTGCAGGCCGACCATCTTGAACTGGTTTTTCACCAGGGCGATGGTGCTGGTCAGGATCTGCTCCGGGGCGATCTTAGTCAATACCGGATTTTCGGTGCGGGAAAAATCCAGCAGATTTTTGACGATATCGGCAGCCCGCTCCGCCTGACTGAGAATATCATCAATCATTTCCGTGCAACTGCCATCCATTCTTTGGCCATATTCTTCCTTAAAACTTTCGGCGGTGAGAGCGATGTTGTTGATCGGGTTGTTCAGTTCATGGGCTATGCCGGCGGTAAATGTGCCGATTGCGGCAATTTTTCGAGCCTGAATCAGATCTTCCTGGTTGGTTTCCAATTCCTCTGCCATGCGATTGAAGGCCTCGATCAGTCCGGAGATCTCTTCCAGGCGGACCCCATCGTAATTGATCGGCCGGAAATCCCCGCGCCCAACCAGGCGGGTGGTCTCCATCACCACATCCAGTGGTTTCAGCAGCCCCTGGGAAATAAGCCAGAGAACCAGGGCCATCAGGAACAGGAGGATGGCAAAAAAGGCAAAGGGCAGAATCGAGGTCCGGGCGATGGTGGCATGGATACGTGCCCGCTTGACCTCCCGAAACCGATCTGCCGCATCAGTCAGTTTCTTGCCCAGATTGCGCAGTATTTCCGGAGCTGCCCGATCCCCTTCGGTGATCCGGTTGACCAGTTTGCGGTAGTCGAGCAGGGTGGTCTGGAAATCGATAAAAGACGGCCTCCCGTCGAGCTCCGGCAGATCCTCCGAAAGATCTCCAACCAGGGCATCAATACGTTCAAGGTAATCTTTGCTCTCAATGATGCTCTGATTGTCATGATAAATCAGAAAGTTTTTTTCAAATCTCCGTAATTCAAGAATATTATTCAACAAATCATCATAGCTCTCACTCAGGACCATACGGGTCTTGAGCGTTGACAGATTCCAAAAATTCATCACGGTCAGGGCCGATATGGAAAGAAAGGTCACAGCGAAAATAATGAGAATCTTGCCCTTGATTGATCTGAACCGCAGCCATTTCACACGAATACGAGACAATCGTTGGCCAAGAAATTCCACGACACCGCTCATTGCCTGCTCCTCCCTCTCTTGCCCTATGGCGACTAATTATTCCAATTTGAAACAACTACCAATCATAGATACAGGCTTTTGTTTCAAATTGGAATATTAAAAACGATCAGGCGAGATCGAGTTGGCGTATCGCCATTGAATAACACAATTATTTTTAGAAAATCCAATTGGCATCAACATTGCTACTCTTCAATCGTTTGAGAAAACAAAGGGGCCGGGTGTCGCACATTCAAAAACCGCATGCGGCTGGTCTTTACATTTCAATATTCGCGACTTCTTCTGACGGCTGAATGGAAAAAATACTTGTGGCAATTGACGGCAAACACGGAGCATGGGAAGCGCTGTCCCACGCCTGTTCTCTGGCCAAGCGGATTCATGTCCAACTCAATGTTCTTCTGGTGATTCCACCTTCAAAAGCGTATCTGTCGCACGCCGAGGCGGAGGCGGAAAATCACATCAAAAAGCGGCTTGAACTGCTTATCGAGGCAGCCAAGTCGGAGAATATTACTATCAATTATTTTATCGCGGAGGGGAACTATGACGACGAGGTGATCAATTTTGTCAACAATAACAAGATAACCTTATTGGTGCATGAAACGCCTGAAGGGGATACGCGGCCGGCAGGCAATGAGCTAGCCGCCTCTTTAGGCTCTCTCCGCCACAGAATAGCGTGCAAGATGGAAGTTGTGGCCCCCAAAAAAACATACACCTGAACTTCGAGAGGATTACATGAGCCTTACAATGAATCTGTATCTCCCCATCGCCGGCAACAGCGTCAACTGCCTGGCGATATTCGGCCTTGGCGGTGTCGTCGGCCTTTTATCCGGTATCTTCGGAGTGGGCGGTGGCTTTCTGATGACCCCACTGCTGATGATGATGGGCATACCGCCGACCGTTGCGGCATCATCTGACTCCAACCAGATCGTCGGTGCCTCCACCTCGGGAACGCTGGCCCATTTCCGCCATGGCAATGTCGATTTCAAAATGGGCTTCCTGCTGCTGATCGGCGGTATTGCCGGGGGCAGCATCGGCGTGCAAATCATCAAAATCCTGCGCCAGCTCGGTAATGCCGACTTCCTGATCAGCATCACCTATGTCCTGATGCTGGGCTTCGTCGGCGGCTACATGTTCCTGGAAAGCCTGCAGGCCATGCGCAAGGCCAAGGCCCCCAGCGATACCACGGCGGCAACACCCAGGCGTGAATCAATTTATGCCAAGGTGATTCGCAGCATGCCCTTTCAGATGGATTTTCAGCGCTCCGGCATCCGCATCTCTCTGCTCATGCCGCTCGTGCTCGGTGTCCTGGTCGGCATCCTTGCGGCAATCATGGGCGTCGGCGGCGGCTTTATCATGGTACCGGTCATGGTC